>NZ_JBNHFD010000020.1:0-48374 GCF_059089865.1 Arthrobacter sp. Y3221157 | reverse complement strand
TGACGACCCGCTGGACGGGTCGAACCGGGACATTACTGGCTGGGGCGTTCATAGGCAAAGACTCTAGAGGGTTCAGGCGGCATGCCAGTCATGCGCGGGCGTATCCCGCCACCGTTCGCCGGCGTCACGTGGCCGTCCCGGACCCTAGATTGCGCTGTTTTTCCATTCGAAGGTGACGGTACACGTCCTTACCCTTAAGTTGTGACCGTAGCGCTTGGCGGGTGACGGGACCCGTCTGCTGTCAGGGTGCATGGTCCCGTTCCTCGTCGTTAATGAAAACCTGCACCGCCACGACGTGGGCTTCTGTCAGGCCCTGCTCAGGGTCAGGCTTCTCCAGCAGGACTGGTTGGTGGTACTGGTGGGCCCAGTCGTGCACGTCAGCCCCTAGTGCGTCGTCGATCCACACAATGGCGTCCCAGTCAGCGCCGCCTTCGGCCTCCATTTTGTTCAACCACCTGGATACTGACCCCAGCTTCGGCGTCTGCTGGTCCTCATCGTCCGGCTCCGGCATGATCTGCACCCGCAGCGGTTTAACCTCAAGCTGCAGCTGCGCTTCGAGGCTGTCCGCAAGATCCTCATTTGACGTCGATACCCACGCGAGCCTCCCTTTGGTGGCGAGCCGACGCACCAGGGCAACCTTTAGATCCGATAGCTGGGCATTCTTCCCATCAGACTTGTCACCGGGCTGAAGCTTAGGGTTGAGCACGCCGTTGATGTCGAGGAGGATGATCGGCTTCATGACCGAGACCATAGCCGCTCCGCAGGCAGGAGGGTAGTCTCCAGATCCTACTTTGCCCGTTCCCAGTGGCGGCTGCCGCCACTACGGTGTTTGACGCCGGTCACTCACCTAACCATTTTTATCGCCGATAAACGGATCTTGCGTCAACCAGCGGGCTCCCGACACCATGCGAGTCTTCGGCTCGGACTTGAATACTGCAGGCTGTTAGAGGCACTTGTGAAGGGGGAGGAGAGCCGCGATCGTTGGCCAAATTCAGATGGACCACGTCACGTCTTTGAGCGTTAGGGTCCTCGTTGTTCACGCTAGGTCAAACGGTAGAGCTTTGTAGGCGGTGTCTTTGTTCATGTTCCAGCCAGCGACGATGCCGGAGCCGATCATTTGGTCGCTGAGGCGGGCGAGGCGGTAGGTGGGGTCGTTGTCGAGTGCGAGTTGGAGGAATTGGTGCGCTTTGCTTCCTCTGCCTTCCCACCAGTTGATGTAGCCGATGGCCGTCAGGACCGGTGCTGAGTGCTGGGGGCTGGTGCGGGTGTAGGCGTGCAGGAGCAGTTGTTGTGCCCACTCGATGCGTGACCACTTCGGCGCCTCTTCGGTCTGGGCGAACAGGATCTGCTGCATAGGCTCGTTCACGCCCGGAATATCTGCGATGAGCCGGTCGCGGATCGCGGGGAACTGCAGGTTCGCGACCAGGGCGTGGCAGTCGTCACCGCTGGGGAAGGTGGTGGAGTCGAGCATGCCTGCCCAGAGCTTCCGGCCCTGCTGCAGCGCGTCGTCGGCTCGTTGGGAGGCGATGGTGTCCATGTGGTGTTCGACGGCGGCCGCTTTCGCCGCTTCGTGGCTGGTGGTTGGGAGGGTGATTTGGTCGGTGGGTTCGATGAAGCTGCCTCGGTAGATGAATTCGGCGTTGATCGCGCTTGTCTGGGTTGAGTTGACGGGCAGGGCAAGGCTGGTGCCGGGGTCGCCGTCGTAGGGGAAGAAGGTTTCGTCTCCTACGAAGAGTCCGTCCCGGATGGTGATGCCCTGTTCGGCGAGGACCCCGGTGAGAGCCGCGATGGTGCCGGCATACGGCCTGGCCTGGCCGGGGTGGTCGGTTTCGCTGGTGTAGACGGCGAAGAGGATGGATGTGGCGGTGGTGTCGCTGGTGAGGTAGTGGGCGACGGTGCGTGTGTAGGGGATTGGCAACCGTCTCGAGGGCACTCGATCGGGCCGGATTCGCCATCATCTCCCAGACGCTCCAGTACCACTTGCAGTTCCCGGAGAACCCGGCCACCGAGGAGGATCTCAAAGAACTTGAGAAGCTATTTCTTTCGCTAGCCTAAGGAGCCGTAGTGCAGTACGGGCCCGGCGGCGGCCTTATCTGGGCGCGCACCTCGCACGACACCGTGCGAGGACGGATCGAGGTCTCCTGGAAAGTCGAGGATTGGAGAAGTGGGTTGTCGTCGACTTTCTTGATGCAAAATGGGCTCGATCGCCCCGAATTGTGTGCTAGGAAGCCAAAATTCCACCCCTTAGATAGGCTGTCCCAGTGACAGACGAGATAGAGTGGCCCGCCTTGCCAGCTCCTCACGCACGCGGCCAGGGCTGCGTCCGTGACCGTCTCACGCGCTGGCGCTAATCCGCCCACGCGTGCCGAACTCAACTGCATTGAAACCGCCGCAGAGGACGCTCCTGCTGTCGAACTGACGGGTGCGGAGCTTGACAGCAAGTGAAAGGAAGCCATGAAAACGCATGATCCATTTGCACCCACATCCGGGATCGAATCCTTCGAAGTCATCAGCGAATCCTTCAAAGATGGCCAGGTTCTTCCGGAAGCCCAACGCAGCGCCGTCCTGGGAGCCGGCGGGCGGGACGATTCGCCCCAGCTCACCTGGTCGGGCGCGCCCGAGGGAACCAGGAGCTACGCAGTCACCGTCTTCGACCCCGATGCCCCAGGCGCGGGCTACTGGCATTGGGCTGTGGTGAACATCCCGGCAGACGTCACCTCCCTCCCGGCCGGTGCAGGTTCCCGGGACAACTCCCGGTTACCGTCTGGTGCAGTGCAATTGAAGAACGATGCGGGATTTGTCGGTTTCGTGGGAGCTGCCCCGCCTCCCGGGCACGGTCAGCACCGGTATTTGCTGGTGGTCCACGCCATGGATGTTGAGCGGCTGGACCTGCGCACTGATGACACCCCGGCCGCCCTGCAATCCGCGCTCTCCACCCACACCTTGGGCCGGGCGAGGCTGACGGGAACATTCGAACGCCGCTAGGGTGTGTCTCCCAGGCCCTGAAGCGGTTGTCCGGAATGCTTGATGGGTGTCTCGTATTTCTATGTTTTGACTGATGGGCAGTGGGGCCTTATTTAGCCGTTGCTGCCGTCTTCTGTTGGTCGCCGGGGTCGCCCGTTCCGGGACGACCCCGGCGGGTGGTCGAGGGCATTATTACCATACCGCTGGGGGATCGCTGGGCGGGATGTGCCGGCCGAGTTGGTCCGTGGCAGACGCTTTGGAAGCGGCACCGCCGCTACACCGGTGACGGAACTGGGACAGTATTCTGGCCGCGCTGTTGACGGTCGCGGATCCGCGTTGCCAACTTGACTGAGACAGGACCCTTGCTGGTACTGTTTTGGTACCATTGGTGGATGGCTATGAATCTGCGTGTTCCCGAAGATCTTGATCGGCGTTTGGACCAGCTGGCTGCCGAGGAACATACGTCGAAGTCTGCGTTGTTGCTTCGGGGTGCGGAGCTGGTCCTGCAGCGTCACCGTCGGACCCGTGAAATCGGCGAGGGTCTGGATTTCGTGTTGAGCCATGATGCCGAGCTTTTGACGCGCCTTGAGGATGCGTGACGGAGTACCTCGAGATTGAGGACGCTTTGCAGGTCGTTGACCGGTTTGGATTGCATGTCCGTGATATCGGGCTTCTGGCCTCGGCACTGGCGAGGCCTGCGACCACTGTGATGGGGGTGGAAGCCTATCCGCAGTTAGCGACGAAGGCAGCGGCGCTCATGGAGTCGGTGGCGCGGTTTCACCCCCTGATCGACGGAAATAAACGCACGGCCTGGACGCTGATGGTTCTGATGCTCTGGATCAACGGCTACCGGCATGACTTTAGCACTGACGAGGCCTTCAATCTCGTCGTGGGTGTGGCAGCCGGCGACATCACACTGCAGGACAGCGCGCGGACGATTGCGGCCCACCTCGTCAGACGGTAGCCGTGTGTTCACCTGGTGTTCGGAGATGCTTCGAAGTGGCAAAAAGAGAGTGTTGACACTGTCAACACATTCGGCGTCGGACTGGGCCACATATCGGCCGGACTGCCTCGGATTGCTTATGTTTTCTGGAGTTCCCAGTGCTTGCAAGGCCCGGAAGACAGTTCGAGTCCCACCTCGGGCACGCAAACCCCCTCGTCAGAGGGGGTTTTCGGCTTTAAGCGCGTGTCCACACGTCTGACGGGTTGGGTCGCGGGCTGTGGCCTGGCCGCCGCGGGGCCTATTCAGGTTTGTGGGTGGCGGGTTCAGGACCCTGGCTGGCGAGCCCTCCGCCTGCCCGTACTGGGACTGCGCGGGTTCTCCTTCCCGTTCTGTCGTACCGGCCCCGGATGGCCGACACCAGTTCATGGTCCTGTGACGGGCCTACTACATGACCTCCGGGTTTTGGGTTCGCCTTGTCGCAGGGACCGAAGCTAGGCATCGCAGCCCGGACGCGCAGAGCCGCTTCAGGAGACACGCGGGAGGAATCTCCGGAGTGCTCTCGGTGCCTGCGGTGTTGTTCTAATCCTTGTCAACACACGGTCGGGGCCCTGTTAGGAGCTAAGCGGTCCCAGTAGTGTCGAAGCCCCTGCCCGAACAGTCATGGACAGGATGCCGCGTTGTCGCAACAAACCGGACGATCAGTAGTTTCGCTTGCGATAATCCGCCAAATCGGAACCAGGCCCGATGTTCTCTCGTGTGAGGTCTTTGGAGTATTCGGAGTGGCTACATCGCTTGTAAAGGAGTCATCCGACTAATTTTCGCGCGATGTGATGTCGAAGGGCGGCGACGTTAGATCAGTGAAGTTTCCGACGCTGGCTCGTACCGTGCACTCCGGAGAGATCTGCAGCGCCGTGACGGTGAGCCCGGAGCTGTCCACTGCCAGCGCCCCGCCGCAGGCGTCGGAGAAGCGCAGCCCTCTTTCGCCGCCTGTTACTGCCTCGAGCATTTGTGACGGTTTACCCGACGCGGGGCTGACGTATAGCGGGTTCAACTCGTCCGCCCCGCTGGCCCAGACGGGTATCAGGGTGATGGTCAGCGGGCTGGGCGTCACAACGCGTGCTGGGGTGCGCACCTCCACGTTCTGGAGGCGCTGGACCGGATAGGCGGTGCCATTGACAGTCGGATCCTGGATGGCTCTCCGTGTTGCCTCGGATCCAGCGCGCAGCCAAGCGTCTAGCCCCTGCTGGTCCGCGGGCGCCAGCGGAACCTTTGCGGTCACCTGGGTGGAGCCGCCGGCTGGTATGGCCAGCCCGGATACTTTCCAGCCGCACTCGACGTCCAGCCCTGTGATGGATGCCTGGTTCCTGCCGGCCGATGCCCCGTCCCAGGTGACGGCCGGGCAGGCATCTGTCTCGGCAAGAGCCGGTACGACTTCAAGGAGATCTCCGGACAAGGGTGCTTTCTGTGCCGCGTAGGTCACCGTGAGGCGCACCTCTCCGGTGGACGGCTCGTAGGTGGCTGAACGGGACACGGTCAGGCCTGTTGGCAGCGCCGTGTCCTGCAGCTGTGCTGCCAGACGCTCCCCGCGGGCCTGCGGTGCGGCCTGATGGGCCGGTGACAGGACTATGAAGCCCACCACCATGGCCGCGAGAAGGAGGACGGCGGTGCCGGCGAGGAGCAACGCCTTGCGGGTGCGCCAGAAAGGGACCGTATCCTCTTCGGGAGGTCGCACAGCCTTCGGCGGCCGGACCTCGCGCCGGGGCATCGGCCGGGCAATTGTTGCGCTGCCTGCCTCCCCGAGTTCCGGAACATCGCCGTCGTCCTGGGGGGCGGCGGCGAAGGCGTCGAGTTCGGCGTCGGTGAAGGCTCCACGCACCACTGTTGCGGGACGTTCGACGTCGTCAAAATCCGCGGGTGCCTCGGCACGGGCCAGGGGGGCGGCGCCGGCGAGTCCTGGCGCCAGGCGCCGGAGGGTTGACGCTGCCTCGCGCGCGGTGGGGCGCTGGTCGGGGTCCTTGGCGAGCAGCCGGTCCAGCATGTTCCAGACGGCGTCTGTTACCGGAATCCGCGGCGGCTGTGCGGAGACGTGGCGGTAGGCGACGCTGAAGTCCGTGCCGGGGCCGGCAAATGGGGTGCGGCCGGCCAGGAGTTCGTAGAGCAGCACGCCGGCGGAGTACACGTCACCCGGCGGGCCGGACCTGCCCTGGCTGATGAGCTCGGGAGGCATGTACTGGGGGGTGCCGATGAGGCCGGTGGTCTGCCGGATCCTTTCGCCCACGACGTCGGCGATGCCGAAGTCGGAAACGCGGACGTCGCCCTCGGCACGCTCGGACCAGGGCCGGGCCAGGAGGACGTTGTCGGGTTTGATGTCGCGGTGTGTGACACCCCGTGCATGTGCGGCGGCCAGGGCGTCGAAGACTTCGGCGGCGACGTTGAGGGCGTCTTCGGGGCGCAGTGCGCCGGCCTCCTGCTGCAGGGCGTCCCGCAGCGAGCCGCCCGGGACGTAGTCCATGATGATGGCCAGCCGTGGGCCTTCCACCACCATGTCGCGGACCATCACAATGTGGGGGTCCTGAAGTCCGAGGAGCACCGAGCGTTCACGGACGAACCGTTCCACCAGGGACGGGTCGTTGGCATGCTCAGGGCGGAGCACCTTGGCTGCCAGCGTCCTGCCGTCCGCCGCGGCGGTCACGGTCCAGACCTCCCCAACGGCGCCGGAGCCTACCCGTCCGCTGAAGCGGTAGGAGGCCCCCAGGGCCTCACCCGTTTGTGCGAGTTGCATTTCGTACTCTCCAACGCTGTCGATCCGGCCCCGGGTCCACCCGTTGCGGCCACCCTGTCATGCTCGTCATTGCGGCTGCACCGCCGCACTTGTTGCGTGTGCCGGACCCATCGACTGGATCAGTGCTGTTTGGCCGCCCACGCTGAGGTAGCCGCGCCCGGCCGTCAATGCCACCGGAGACTTTCGCGGCAGCACTGTCCCGAGAAGTTCGCCGTCGTAGTTGACATCCGGCTGCAGCAGGACGCCCAGGCGGGACTTCCGCACCGTTTTGGACCAGTGGCTGTACAGCCCGCGGAGATCGGCCGCCCGCCCGGAGGCAATGATGCACAACCCCGGCTGGCCGGACGCAACCACACCGGAAATGGCCTGGTCGCCGTCCTCGAACCGTTCGGCGTCGTCGATCAGGAGGAACACCGTGCCACGCTCCAGCCGCAGTGACGCCAGCAGGGCCGGCACCTTATCGGCGCCTACGGCCACGCGGTCCAGGCCAGTGCCGTCGAGCGCAAGGGGTGACCGGCGGTCGCAGATGGCCCACACCTGTGCGGGACCGCGGGACGTTGGGGCACCGTGCAAGGCCTGTGCCATGGCCAGCAGCAGGGTGGATTTGCCGGACCGCGCAGGCCCGGCAACCAGCGCGTGCTCGCCCTCGTAGATCTCCAGGAACGCGGGGGAGAGGTCAGCTTCCTGCAGGCCCACCGGCACGAGCCACGGTTCCGCGTCCAGCCGTGCCGGAACCGCCAGCTCCTGCAGGGTGACACTGGTCGGCAGGCGCCTGATGGCCGCTGCCTTGGCCGGTGCCTGCGCCCAGGACCGGCGCACCTGCGCCACGGCGGCCGCGATCCCGACGCCGGGAGTTGCCACGTGCATCTGCAGGGAATTGCGGGGGTCTACGCAGCGTCCGGGGAGCTGCGCGGGGATGTCTTTGCCGCGGACGCCGAGCGAGGAGTAGTCGTAGGTGTCGGCCAGGCGGAAGAGCCATTTTTGCAGTGTCACCTCGTTCATGGCCGAGGGAACCGCCTTCGCCCGGGTGGTGGAGACTGCGAAGGACAGGCCCAGGGCCGGTCCGTCCGCGTAGGCGCGGTACAGCTGGGCCAGCAGCTGCTGGCCCTCGAAGTCCTGGAACTCGTCCCGCAGTGAGGCCAGCCCGTCCAGCAGGACCACGGTGCGCCGGCGTGTGTCCGGTGCCGCGCGCCGGTTTTCCAGCTCAGTGTTAAGGTGCCGGAGGAAGCGTGCCTGCTGCTCTTTGGCGCCCGCGCCGGTTCCCACGTAGGCCACCGTGTGCGGCAGGTCCTTCAGGGCCTCAAGGTCACGGGACCCCATGTCCAGGATCATCAGGTCGAGCTCCGCCGGGTCGGTGTCCTTGGCCAGGGCCAGCGCTATCGAGGCCAACGTGGTGCTGGTCCCGGAACCGGCGACGCCCATGAGCATCAGGTTGCCCACGGTCATGTCCCAGCCGGAGGCGGACTGGCGCTGCAGGTCCGGTTCGTCCACGACAGTCACCAGGACCGTGTCACCGTCCACTGCTCCCACCTGCGGCAGGGGTGCCGCCAGGGGCAGCGGCGCCGGCCCGGCGGCCACCGGATCATGGAAAGCGGCCTGCGGCTGGGCCAGGAAGCCCGCCAGTTCCACTCGTTCGCCCAGCGCTTCCGGCCAGACCTGCCGCGGCGGCGCGTAACCGGCTTCGGCGTTGGCCTGGACCACTGCATCGATCAGGAGGTCCAAGTCGTTTTCGTCAGCGGAGGCAGGGCGTGCCGGCGCAGCGGGTGGGACGGGAACACCGAACTGGCGGACCTCGCGCACGTCCACTGCCGGACCGTCACCTACCAGCGCCTGCCCTGTCACCAGGGCGGTTTGGACAGGGGTGATGTCGTCCTGGCCCAGTTTCACGAAGGCGCGGCCCATCTGGGCGCGGCCGATCGCCGAAGCGGCAGGCACACCGATCACGTTATTGGAGTCCTCGCGGCTTTGTACCCGCAGGGCCACCCGGAGGTTGGTGTTGGCCAAAATGTCGTCGCTGACCACTCCTGCGGGCCGCTGCGTTGCCAGGATCATGTGCACTCCCAAGGTACGTCCCACGGCCCCCACGCTGACCAGGGCCTTGAGGACGTCCGGGAAGTCCTTGGCCAGCATGGCGAATTCATCGATGACCAGCAGCAGCCGCGGCATGGGTTCTGTGGGGTTGGTGGCAAGGTAGGCGGAGAGGTTGTCGACGCCTTCACCGGCGGCAGCAAAGACGCGCTGGCGGCGTTCCATTTCGGCTTCCAGGGCACGGAGGGCGCGGTCGGCGAGCTGTTCATCGAGGTTTGAGATGGTGCCGATGGTATGCGGCAACTGTTCGCATGCTTTGAACGCTGCGCCGCCCTTGAAGTCCACCAGGATGAAGTTCAGCCGGGTGGGATCGTTGCGTGCTGCCAGGCCTGCTACGAGCGAGCGGAGGAATTCCGATTTGCCGGAACCTGTTGTTCCGCCAACCAGGCCGTGCGGGCCGTCCTTCACTAGGTCCAAGGTGAGGGTCCCGTTCTCCCCGGTGCCGATCGGCGTCGAGATTCCCGTGTTGGCCTGCCACATGCGCCTGATGGCGGCCGCGTCCGGGCGGTCATAGTCCAGCAGCGCCGGAAGCCGAACCAACGGGGGCAGGGACGCCCCGGGGACGCTCAGTTCGGGATCGTCGAAGTGCGCCACCCGCATCGCGCAGTTCAAGGCCTCCTCCTGATCAAGGCCGGCAAGGATGACGTCCTCCACCCGAGTCAGGTCCTCTGGCTGCTCCACGGTTGCCGCGGCGTCTGACCCTACCCTGATGATCGTGGTGCAGGAGGCGGGCAGCTGTTCTTCGGAGGTCGCGATGACGATGCCTGCCACCCGGGAGGGCCGCTGCTGCGGGTTGACGTAGCCGCCGGGGGTGGAGCGGCCCATGCCCAGCAGTGCACGGGCGGGAGCGTCGCGACCCTCGGTGAGCACCTCGGAATCCAGTACCACCAACAATGCGGGGGTGGGCAGTTCATCCACGCTGTCCTTGAGCGCGCGCAGCATGGCCACGCCTGTCTCGCGCTGGGCAGACATCCAGCGTTCCCCGGTGCTGCTGCCCGCTTGGCGCGTATGTGGCAGCCAGGATGCCCATTCCCACTGATCGGCGCGGCCGGCGTCGCAAAAGACGCCGATGGTGAGGTCTGCGGGGCCCACGTGGACTGCGGCCTGTGCAACCAGTGACCTGGCAAGCGCCAGGGTGCCCTCGCGGGGGCCCACCATGCCCACCACCCCGGCGTCGGTCAGGTCCACGAGCACCGGTGCTGCCTGCAGGCGGGCCGCATCCAGGGAAGCCTTCACCTCGGCGTCGAGTCTGGTGCTGGCCGAACGATCCAGCTCCGGCCTCCAGGGGACGTCGCCGGTCCCGGCGTGGAGGGCCAGGAAATCGTCGGCGTCCGCGCGGCGCTGCCACAAGGACGTGGTGGGCAGGGCGGGGCGACGCACCACCGTGGCGGGATCAGGAATCATCGTGTGCCGGCGGGCGGTTTCCGCTGCAGCCGCGATGCGGACCTGCTCTTCGAATTCCTCCAGGGCGGCCGCGAACCGTTCGTCCTCTTCCTTCAGGCCGCGGGCATGCCGGCGCTTCTGCTCAAACCACATGCCTACCGCCATCACGGGACTCAGCATGGCGAACATGGCAAACCGCATGTCCCGCAGGATCAGGACCATCCCTACTGCCATCACCAGGGGAGCCAGTACCGTGATGACGCTGAACTTCCCGGCCGGCGGCACGTCCTTCCTGCTCGGCGGGACCAAGGGGTCCCCGGCGGGTGCGCGGCCGGGGCGGGGTGGCCGGTTGAACGGCGCTGTCGCCGCGGGTGTGAGGTTGTGCAGGCTGCCCGGAGCCGGAGCCGGGTTCTCTTCCAGTCCCGGCCGGACCAGGAGCACGCTGCCGCCGGCCGTGATTGTGGCGGTTCCGGTGACCAGGACGCCGTCTTCGTCCACGCGTTCACCGTTCACCAGGGTGCCGTTGGTCGATCCGCCATCTTTCACGCGCACCCCGCCATCCTCGCGGCGCAGCCGGCAGTGGTCCCAGGAAGCGCTCTCGGTGGGCAACGTCAGGTCGGCCTGCGGCGAACGGCCGATCAGCATGTCACGTCCTTGGGGAACGGCCACCACACCCCCGGCGCGCTGGCCGCCCGCGAGTGTCACGGTCCAGTCCTGCACGCGGTGCGGCGACTGCCAGGGCCGGCGGGAGATGCGGCTGCCTTCGAGGAGGACGAGCTCCGCAACAGGCGTGGAACCACGCACTTCCGCCTCGTTGACGAACACCGCCTCGTCAGCGGCCAGTTGCGGTCCGCCAGCGGCAGCCACCAGATCTGACAGCGTGGTGGCCGCTGCAGCACGGGCCACCTCGCACTCAAAGCGGCGTTCGTCCAGATTTATCAGCACGCGCATCGGGGCGGTCCTTCCGTGGTGAAGTGGTGCCGGTCCGCACCGGGGCGGGGCCGGTAAGTCGGGTCAGGAACCGGCGGGCGCTGGTACCCAGACAAGGCGCGGCGCGTTGGTGTCTGCCGGGCGCAGCCCCAGGTCCTGTGCCGAGGCATAGGCGGGAACGGCAGGTGCGGTGAGCGCTGCCGGCCGGGAGAAATCGAGCGCCGGCCCGGCCAGGCCTTCACCGGGACCAAAGGACATGGTTCCCAGTGCCGCGCCCACCTTTCCGGGCTCGTTGCTTCGGGCCAGCGCTGCCGCCCGGGTCAAGGCGACGACGGCGTCATGGCTGCGGGGATCCGCCGCCCAGGCATCGGCTGCGAAGGAGGCATCACCCACGAGGTTCAGCACTCCCGTATCCCCGGCTGCCAGGCGTACGGCGGAAAGGAATGCTGACATTCCGCGTCCCTGCGCATCCTGCTGCAGCGCGGTCGCGTCGCCACCGGCCGGAGCGACCGTGACCAGCTGCCCCGAGGCCGTGCCGTCAAGCTCTGCGAGCGTGGTGGCGAACTGCGGTGACGCGGCGCCGGCGGGAAGTATCAACGGGACGGAGACGTCGCGGGACTGCAGGGCCTGGACAATGCGGGCCAACCGCTGCGGGGTCGCGGCGGTGACCACCACAGCGTCTGCAGGCTCAGCGATCCTGTTGGGTTCGGCGCCGTCGGGGGCGCCGTCAGCCAGCGGCCGCACCTGGTCTCCGGTCTGAATGGCGGCTTCCTGCGCCATCGCCAGCACATCGGCAAAGTTGCCGAGGCTGAGCGTTTGGACGCGCGGAACAGATGCCGGGGCAGTGGCGCCGTCTTCAACAAGCAGTACCCTGGCCTTTCCCGCCAGGGCAGTCTGAAGAGCGGTGTCTACCGCCGCGGCCGTGGGACCGGTGGTCCACACGGCCGGGGCTGCGGTTGCCGGTTCGCTGTACGGGAGGATTGCCGGCAGCCCCAGTTCCGCAGCAGTTTGCGCCGCAGCCTGCGCCTGGGGGCCCGTGCTGGTGATGACGACGCCGGACACGCCGTGCCCGGACAACGCCCGGACAGCGGCGCGGGCGCCGTCCTCCGTACCCTTGTCATTCTCGGTCCTGAGGGACACCGGGGTGCCGCCCTGGGCGAAACGCTGGGCGGCTACGACAGCACCCTGGGCTGCCCGGTTGTACTCCGATCCGGGCTCGCCGGATTGGCCCAGTGTCAGGATGACGCCCACGGAGACGTCCTTGGCCAGTCCATCGGCCCGAAGGGCAACGGGAACCGTCGCGGCTACAGTGTCGGGCCGGGCAGCTTCCTTGGGCTGGTTCAGCACCGCAGCCAGGGCAACTGCGGCCATGAGGACTGCTGCGGTGCCGGCGGCAATGAGGGTGATGAGCCTGTTGCGCGAACTCATGCGGTGCCGCCGATCTTCAGGGTGTAAAGGGTCTGGGACGTGGCACCGGCGGGAACTTCCAGGTGGAACGGCGGCAGCTGGTCCGCGGCGGTGAGGGAGGCCTTGAACTGCGCCTGGCGGAGCAGGAGACCGGCTACGTCACGGGAGCGGATGTTGGCGTACCCTTCGGCGTTTTGCGAGGCGAGGGCCAGTTGATAGTCCGCGGTGTCGGCCTTGGCGGCGCTGGTGGCCATGGAGCCCAGCAGCCCTGACCCGTTCACCGAGCGGTCACCGAGGTCCAGCATCACCTTGTTGAGGCTGGAGGACAGGAGTGCACTGGCGCCTTCGACGTCGCGTGTTGAGCGGGAGGTGCTGGTGGCGATGCTTTCCAGCGAGGCTTCTGTCCCTTTGGCCAGGGATGCGGCCAGTGTTTCCTCCCGCTCGAGCAGTTCGCCGCGCTGCTTGTCCACGGTCGCCCCGGCGTCCTGGACCACTTCATCGGAGGTGGTTTTCAGGCCGGCAATGGAGCGGTTGAAGGCCGTGATCACGGACTTGGAACCGGCATCGCCGATTTCGGCAACCTTGCGCACCTGCTGATCCACGGATTTGTAAACTTCGGCCGCGGTTTCAGCGGAAACTTCGCGGAGCGAGTCTTTGATCTTCGCGCCAAGTTCGTCTTGCTGTTCTTTCAGCTTGGTGAGCGACGTGCCTATTTGCGCAGAGGAATCGACGGCGTCGATGAAGGCTCCGTAGAGGTTCAGGAGGCCCTTTTTGGTCCCGTCGACGCCTGAGGTGGCGGCGCCGTCGAGCGTCTTTACGGCTGCTTCAACAGCGTCCAGTCTGGCGTCCGTGCGGTCAGCGGCTTCCTCCAGTGCAGTGAAGGCCTGGCCGATCGCTTGGTCCTGCGCGCTGGTGTCCGTAGCCGTCAGTACCTCGTCCCAGGCGGCCGCCTGGGCCTGCAGCCTGGCGTCCAGCGGTTCCTTGAAGCCGTTGGGCAGCTTTACAGTGCCCGGCTGTTTCGTGCCGTCATCCGCTGAGGCACAGGGAACCGATGTCAGGTATGAGCGAAGCTGTTCAGCCTGCGCGGCGGAAAGCCGGCCTCCTCGGGGCAGGTCGCCGTCAGCCAAGTCGCACAGTTCGTCTGCCAGTTGCTGGGTTTGACTGGTCATGGAGCCGTCAAGAAGCAGTCCGTCCGTATATTCGCTCCGGGCGTCCCGTGCCGTCTTGGCAATGCCCACCAGTTTCTGGCGGAGGCCATCGACCGTGCTGCGGGTTGAAGCAGTCGCTTCCCTGGTGGCTGTGACTGAGTTGCGTGCAGACTTCAGGGCCGCATCCACGGCTTTGAGGGCTGTCTTGTAGTCCTCGGGGGTTTTGGCACCTTCCAAAACCGCCGCAAAGTCAGCGCGCACCTTCTCCAGCCTTGCCGCGGATGCGGCGTGGTCCCTGATGGCGTTTTCCACCAGCTGCGGCTGCAGGTCCGCCACCAGTTGATCGCCCTTGAGGACCAGGCCAAGCATGGCTCCGGTGACGGTAACGGCCGATCCGTACAGCGAGCATGTCATGGAACCCTGCTCTGCACATTCTTCAAGGGTGGGCTTTTCGGGGCCCATGGTGGCCTTGATGGCGCCCGCCACCAGATCGCGGCAGTCCGCGCTGACCTTCGCATAGGCGTCCAGCTGGGAGGCCATGGTCTGGATGCTGGAGTACACAGTGGCTGACGGACCGGACTTCGGCACTTCGGCGGAACAGCCTTCTCCCTCGATGGGGGTGGCCGCGGGTACTGCCGAGGTATCGCCCAGCATCGCATCGACGGCCGAAACCGTGACCTTCAGCTGCGAGGTGGTCGTGGACTGCGTTGACTGGGTGGCCGACTCCAGGTCGGTGCCGAGCCGCTGCAACTGTTCCTTGAGGTCCACCATGGTGCCGGCCAGGGCCTTGGAGCTGGAGCTCAATTCGCCGGCGGTTTTGGCGCCCAGGGTCTGGGAGGTTACCTGCAGGTTCCGCCGCACATCGGTGATGGTGGAGCCGGCCTTGGTCAAAACGGTGTTGACGTCTGACACCAGCGCGATGGTGCGGCGCTGCAGTTCCAGTTCGGAGCCGGTCCCGGAAGAGAAAGCCCCGGCAAGGACGCCGTCTGCGCTGAGATCGGCGTTGAGGCCCGGCTGGACAGCCACGTCAAAGGTGGGGACCTGGAAGTCCTGGACATCGGCGACCAGCCGCAGGGTGGTGCTGGCGCCGGACCGTGGCGGAGCCAGGACGGTGGCCCACTGCACCACGGTGGCGCCGTCGCTGGTGCTGCTCAGCACGCCGTTGGTGCCTGATGCGCCGTCGGCGGACCCTGCCGTGACGTCATCGGCCCTCACACCGGCGAGCTTCGTCGCCGCCGCGATGGTCAGCGGCGCCCCGACCAGGGCCGTTTCGGAGCGGGCCTGGCCCGCCGCGTCGTACTCGACGGCCTGTGGCTTGACCGTCAGGTTTTCCAGCGTCAGGTTGATTTCCAGAGGACCGGTGTGGCCCTGCAGATCGGAAAGGTCGGCGCCGGACTTCTCGCCCGCCCGGTACTGCAGGCTTACGCGGACCGGCAATTCACCCACAACGTCGGCGGCGTTGTACTTCGTGTCGGCAGCGGACGAATCGCCGGACGCGGATACGGAAATAGTCGTGCCCTCAATCGTTTGCACCCCGGCGGCCGCGGAAAGCCCCACGCGGACGCTTTGGAGGAGCTTGACCGGGTTGGCCACCGGCTCCGGTTCGGGAGGCGGAGTGCAGGCAACCGCGGCGATCAACCCCAACGTGATGAGCAGGGCCCCTAATGCCCGTCCCGGCGCCGTGCGCCGGCCGCCCGCCCGCTGATCAGTATTGGTCCTTCTGGCCATGATTGTCCCCTCAATCGTTCACGGTGCCTAGAGAAGGATATACGGGGTTGCGCTGGCGAATGGACTAATCTAGGTTCCGCCGGCCGTCCGATGCGCAAAATCCGCAATGAGCAGCAACAACAGTTACTCTTTTTGTTGGATTTATTGTCCGGAATTGGTAGCGTCAGGGCTGTCTGGTCGCCGGCCGGCCATGTGTCCGGCGATGTCCTGGTTGAATTCTTTTGGGGAGGAAAATTTTTATGTCGCGTGTGTTGTCAACAGAGCAAGCGAAGGCTGCCATTGGGCAGGTCCAGTCGATCATCAACGGCGGTTTCACGGACCAGATCTCCGCGCTGGACGCGCAGGGCCGGGTTCTGTCTGACCCGAACGTCTGGGATGGTCCGCTGGCCGCACAGTTCCGGGGGTCCACCTGGCCCGAGACGAAGGCAGCCTTGGATAAGGCGAAGGAAGAGCTGGAGCAGTTGCGCGGGCAGTTGGAGAAGATCTCCCAGGACATCTTCTCCGCTGGCGGCGGCGCCTAGCCTGTACTTCCCGGTGTGACCGCCGGACGGGAGTTCCAACCACGGGGCACCCGCCCGGCTGTCGCGGCGGTCAATTTCTGATGGGTCAAGACCCGGGCCGTCCTGGTCCGGGTTTCTGCGCAGGGACCGTTCCCGCTGTCCGGTGGTTTTGTCCCGGGCGGGTTCGGTTTCGTTGTATCCGTTTGTCGTGTCGTGTTGTTGCTCAGTGGGGGGCGTTAGTTGTGACCGAATTCGTTGAGGTGCCGCTGTTGCCGGCGTCGGATGCTTCCAATGGCGGGCGGTTTAGCTACGCCGTGGCTGAGGCGGTGCAGTCGGCGTTCGTATCCGCGGCCTCGCGGGTTGAGGGGCAGGCAGGATCCCGGGCTTCCTATGTGTCAACGGCGAAGGCGGACTTCAGGGGCCATTTTTCGGAACTGTTTGCCGCGAACGCCGCGACGGCAGCCGGGGACGCCGAGGCTCTGGCGTCGGCCATGCGGACCGTTGCAGGCTACGTGGGGCAGATGATCGAGGCCGCGCACGAGGAAGACAACCGGCGCCGGCGGAACAACGAATGGGTCCGCGAGCACAACGACCGGAACGGATTTGAACAGGTCAGGGACTGGTTCTTTGGCGAGGCAGAGCGGCCCAACGCAGAGCCCGGCCCCGCCCCGACCTTCGCTTCGCCGTCCCCGAGCCTGGGTTCCCGGGAGAACCCGGCGCCCGGTGGCGGGTACGGAGGGGGGACTTCCTCGGCCCGGCCGGCCGACCTGCGCTCCTTCGCGGCGGGTTCACGCGGCTTGGACGACAGCCTGGCAGCGGAACCGGGCTCCCTGGACGGGCAAATGTCCTCGTTCGCGTCCTCCTGCTATTGGGGTTCCATCGACGCGTCCGGCGTGATCAGTGCTTACCGGCGGTATTTGCAGGCCAATGAAAACGACGCCGTCTGGGCCGTGACGGTAGCGGATGCCTTCGCAGCCGCTGGGGGTGAGGGTGCCGTCTCCAGCGTCTCGGACGCCGCTGTGAACGCTGCGCTGGCCGCGGCAGGGGTCAGTGCCACGCGGTCCTCACTTGTTATTGATCCACCCACTGCTGCCGGCGCGATGCCTACCAGCGGATATGCGAACGACCCCGTGAACACCGCGACGGGAAACTTCATCGAACCCGAGTCCGATTTGGCGTTCGCCGGCGCTTCCTCGAACCTGGTGCTGTCGCGCATGTACAACTCCCTGGGTTCGGGCCTGGAAAGCGAGGGCGTGTTCGGTCCGGGCTGGGCCTCCGTCCTGGACCAGTCGCTGATGCTTTCGGACGAGGGCTGCCGGTGGGTGATGGCGGATGGCCGGGCGGTGGATTTCCCGCGTGAAGGCGCCGGCTGGAGCCGGGCTGTGGGGGAGACCTACTGGCTTGCCAGCGAGCCTGCCACCCACGCCGTTTTCCAGGAGTTGAGTTCCCTTCCTGTGGGCACGGCGGAGCTCCTCGTGGTCCGCGACAACCAAGGGGCGTGGTGGGCGTTCAGCCCCTCAGGCGTATGGCTCGGCACGGGATCGGCGCCGGGACGGACCGTTTCGGCCCTGCGGGAAGAAACGCCCGACGGCGTCACGGCCGGTTTGGTGGGCAGGATTGAACACGTGCGGGGCCGCTTCCTCGAGGTCGACTACGCAGCCGGACGTGCCGCCGTCGTGCGTGCCTCGGATGGCCGGCGCATCGAATACGGATATGACGCCGCGGGCCGTCTGGTGAGCGTGACCACCGAACTGGGGACCAGGACGTACCGGTGGAACGATGCGGGCCTGATCGACGCCGTGTACTCCTCCGCCGGCGTCCTCGAGGCGGAAAACACCTATGACGCGTCCGGCCGGGTGGTCCTGCAGGTGACCCAGCACGGCCGCCGCGTCCGGTTCGCGTACCTGCCGGGCCGGGTCACGGTGGTCTCGGACGAGGACGGTACCCGCTCCAACTCGTGGATCGCAGACGCGAAGGGCCGCCTGGTGGGAGTGTTGGATTCCCAGGACCAGCGCCAGTCGATGGCCTACGACGCGCACGGAAACCTGGTGTCCTTAACTGAACGGGACGGCGCGGTCACCCTGCACGCGTATGACGGTCGGGGCCGCAGAATTCGGACCGTGACGCCCGAAGGCGCGGACCTGACCTACGGCTGGGACGACCAGGACCGGATCACCACGCTGGTGACCGCCTCCGGCGCCGTGGTGTCCTATGAGTACGCCGATGAGCTTTCCCGCGACCCTGCCGTGATCCTGGATCCCTTGGGCGGGCGCACCGAGCTGGAGTGGCAGGATGGCCAACTGATCCAGGTCACCGACCCGGCGGGGGTCCGGGTCGGGTTTGAATATGACTCCTTCGGGGACCTTGTGGCCACCCGCAACGCCGCGGGTGACGTTGCCCGGATCATCCGGGACCAGGCCGGCCGGCCGGTGACGGCGGTGTCGCCGTCGGGCGCAGAAACGCATTTCACCTATGACGGAGCGGGGCTCCTGGTCCGGCGTGAGGACCCGGACGGGGCCGTATGGACCTTCGAACACGACGCAGCGGGGCGGGTCACAGCGTCCGTGGCACCGGACGGTGGCCGGACGGAACTTGAGTACGCCGCCAACGGTGAACTGGTCCGTACTATCGACCCGTTGGGCCGGTCGATCGAGCGGGTTTTTGACGAGCTGGGGAACGTCACCGGTACGGTGCTGCCTGACGGCGCTGCCTGGGGTTTTACGCATGACGCGCTTTCCCGGCTGGTGGGCATCACTGACCCGGCAGGGCACGACTGGACCCGGGAATACGACAAAGTTGGCGCCCTGGCCGCCGTCATCGACCCCACCGGGGTGCGGACGGATGCTGCTTCGGATCGCAGGGCCCGAACTGCCGCCCTGACGGAGGCTTTCGGGTCCGCCACCATCCGCTTTGACGAGTTCGGCCGCCCCACCAAAGTGGAAGCCGCTGACGGGTCCGCCGAACTAATCACCTATGACGCGGCCGGAAACCCGGTGGAGCTGGTGGACGGTGAGGGCGGGCTGACGGTCGTGGACCGGGATATGGCCGGGAAGATCATCACCATCACCTCGCCCAGCGGTGCCGTCACCCGGTACGAGTACGACAGCTGCGGGCGGCCCTGGCGCACCACGGACCCGCTCGGCGCGGTCACAGAGCTGACATACGATGCCGACCAGCGCGTCAGTTCCCGGACGCTGCCCACCGGCGAGGTGGAGACCTTTGAGTACGACGCCGGCGGGCGCCTGGTTGCACGACGTATCCCGGGGCAGGGGCTTTCCCGCTATGGGTACGACCCGTGCGGTCGGCTCACCTTCTCACAGGACACTTGGTACGGCACGCGACGGTTCAAATACAACGTCGCCGGGGAACTTGTTGAGTCGGTCAACGGAGTGGGTGGGCGGACCCGGTTCGAGTACGACAACCGGGGCCGGCTGGTCAGGATCACCGATCCGAACGGCGGGGTGACCACCCGGACGTACACGGTCACCGACCTCGTTGATTCCGTGACAGACCCGCTGGGTCGAGTCACTACGGCCAGGTACGATCCGGCCGGGCGGCAGCTGTCGCAGACGGATCCGGAAGGGCACACCACCACGTGGACGTACGATGCTGCTGGCCGCGAAGCCAGCACAACGGTGGATGGGAAGCTGATCTCTTCGATCAGCCGCGATGTGCTCAGCCGACGGGCGGTCATCACCGATTACACCCGGCTGGACGGGCTGGCCGTGGAACACGAACTCGTTTTTGACCGGTGCGGGCGGCTGACATCACGGACCCGTGGGGCCCAGGGCCTGTCCTGGCAATACGACGCGGACGGAAACCGGACCAGCTTCACCGACGCGCACGGGACCACCACCACGTATACGCGCGATGCCGCGGGGCAGATCACGGCTGTCGGGAACGCGTTGCTCGGAAACGTGTCCTTTAGCTACGACGCCGCTGGCCGGATCACCTCCGCTACCGCAGGGGACCTGCTGCAGGAATGGGCATACCGTAACGGCGCCCTCACTGAACACAGCCGCGACCACGGCGGTGACCGTTCCGGGGCCGAGGTCACGTTGATCGGCCGGGACGAGGACGGCCGGATCACGGGCCTGACCCGCTCCGGTGTCGTGACCCGGTACAGGTACGACGGGGCCGGGCAAATGGTCTCGGCCGCGACCACAGCCGGGAGCGAAGGGCGGCAGGGTTCCGGAGCCGCCGCCGGATTCGAGTGGGAGTACGACGCAGGTGGGCGCCTGGTGCGCGAAAGCACCCCGGCCGGTTCAAGGGAGTACGAGTACGACGCCGCGGGGCAGCTTCTCGCGGTCGTCGACGCTGACGGATCCCGGACGGAGTATGTCCATGATGGTTTGGGCCGCCGGGTGCGGCTCATCCGCCCGGACGGGTCCTGGACCGAGTACGTCTGGGGCCCGACCGGGTATCTCAGCGGCACCACCGAGTGCGCCGCCGATGGTGCCGAGACTTCCCGACATGGGCTGTGGGTGGACGCCCTGGGCGAGCTCGCCCGCATTGATGGAGTGGAAGTGTGGTGGGATACCGCCAACGCCCTCCCAACCCTGGCCGGCATGGGTGGCGGGCAGGTCCTTGCCGTGCCCGGTGGTGTCACCGGTGTTGGAGACGTGTGGATGGCCCCGGGCTGGCGCGCCGCCCGGCCCACCGACCAGACCGACCCATGGGCCGTCATCGGTCTGCCTGCCCTTCCGACTTCCGACGGAACGGCAGGTGCCGTTTCGGGGGCGGCAGTAATGCTGCCTACCGGTATCAGCTTGACGGGCAACGGCGGCGTCGACGTCGCAGGCCTGGAGTGGCTCGGAGCACGCGCCTACGACCGCGCCGCCCGCGGCTTCCTCTCCACTGACCCCCTTGCCCCGGTCCTGGGGGCGGGGTGGGACGGCAATCCGTATTCCTACGCCGGCAACAATCCGCTCAACGCTACGGACCCCACGGGCTTGCGTCCCCTCACCGATGAGGAACTGAAGGCCTACGACGAGTCGGCGGGAAGCCATTGGGAATACGTCGTCGGGGGACTGGCCGTGGCAGGCGGCATTGCGGCCTTGTTCGTCCCTGGACTCAATATCATCGCTGCCGGAGCCATCGCCGGGGCTTTGACCTCAGGTGGCTTTTCCGCTCTGTCCCAAAAAGCGCAGACGGGATCTGTGGACTGGTGGTCTGTTCTCGGCAACACTGCAGCCGGTGCGGCGGTCGGTGCTGCAGGGGGCGGTGCCGCCTTGTGGACTAAGAGCGTGCTCGCGGGTGCACCAGCAGGACAGGCAGCGGCAGCGCTGGGAGTGAGCGCTGGTGCCAACGGTGCTGTTGGCGCGGGTGCTGGCGGCGTTGGCTACCTTTATCAGAATGGGTGGAGCATCAGGAATGGCTGGGATTTTGCTGGCAAGATTGCAGGCGGAGGCTTGGCCGGTGCCGTAGGAGGTTTAGCCGGACCTGCGGGTGGTTCCCTTGCCAGGGGGATGTCATCGTCTTCCACGGGGCTGCTCGCCAAAGGTGGCACGATGGCGGTCAGTGGCATCGGTGCGGGCACGGGGTCGATGCTGGAGAACGTTATTGCGGGGGACACGGTGGATCCAGCGAAAGCTGGGGTGACAGGCCTCTTTGGGGCGGCCGGTGCCGGACTTCCGGTGGGATCGATACCGGCTTTCGGTCAGAACGGCGTGAGCACGCTGAGGCAGATGCCTTACTTTGCGCCGCGGACCTTGGATGGCATGTTTAACGTCTCCCAAAGGAATACGGTTGGACTGTGGGGTGGCGCCGTTGCAGGTGGCGGAGTCGGGTTCGGCGGAGATCGCTTACAGAATGCACTCGGATGGTGAATGGAACGGGGCTAATAAGGAATGAGGGTTGTGGGCAGGAAAACGGGACATTCGGTTAGGGATGCGTTGATTCTTTTCGGTGTGCTACTGACCTCGACGGTGGTTGTGATCATCCTGGGGCCTCAGGGGCACGTGCTGCAGGAAGTTGGGGCATTACTCGCAGGCCTTGCCGTCGGTGTGTGGTTGCTTCGCTTTTCGCCGCCTTGGCGGTGGCTGGCAGTGCTGACTTTAGTGCTTTCCTTGGTCCTCTGTTTGGTGTTGGGCCCGGTTGGGATTGCGTGGTTTGGTGGATTTATATCGGGCACTCAGGCGGGACTGGCTTGGCAACGCGCAAATAAACAGGGAATAAAGCGCCGTGATAAGGAGCGTACAAGCCGTCAGCAAGGCTTCGAGCCCGATAAGAGGTCGGACTGGCTCGTGGACGGCAAGGAGTACGGTAGTGCGGTTCAAGCGAGGAATGCTGTCACTGAGGCACTGCGTTCTATGGACGGGCGGACCAAGGGCACGCTTGCAGTAGAGCGTGGCTCGGCGCGCTTCGAGGTCGCTGGCGGTGTGCCAACGGGCTTCGTTTGCCATTGGAATATCGACGCCGCAAATGAAGGGTCATGGGCAGTGTTGGTGCGTGACGGGCAAACAAGGAATGAGTCCGTCGATGTCCCTATGGGCAATGCGAAGGGCCTTATGCCTTTGCGGTTGGTCAATGACTTGGAGTCGGTCGAGGCGGCCTTGGACAATTTTTTCAAGACTCCGGCATCGTCTTCGTTCGGTCCGAAATGGGTAACCGGCAGCGAGGCTGAGGCAACACGCTTGACGACCTTTTAACAAGAAATTCCGCCGCCGGCAGCAAAACTCGTCGGTGTTTGTCTTGTCCGTAATACGCAGTCCAGGATCCGCTCGACGCCCGCTTGTTCACCACCGCGTGAGTTCGCGATGAGCGTTTCGGAGGTGTGGACAATGTCCACTCTTTTCGTATCGGACTGAGTCGGACTGGGCTTGGACCTTGGCTGTTTTCCGCATGTTTCCTGGGCTTCCCAGTGTTTACAAGACCCGGAAGACAGTTCGAGTCCCACCTCGGGCACAGTGTTTCCGCAGGTCAGTGGCTTTTTGGCTTTCGAGTGTTGACAAACCTTGACGTGACTCTGCATGAGTCGTATAAGCGCGTGCCCAACGCGGTCGCGTTTTGCATGACAGTTCTGCCGTGCCGTCATCGCCCCAAGGCATAGTGCCAACACCATTCGGCAGTTATGGTTTTGGTTTAGGCTTCTTTTTCCTGGCAGTCTCATAGTCCTCGGCAAGTGTTGAGGGGATATTGGCCTCGTCTGCAATACGTTGAACCTCGAAGAAACGGTTAGGTTCCTCTCGGAGGCTTTCAATGATCCAGCAGGCCATGGCTGTCGCCATGCCAAGGTCCAGCAGGTTCACCACTGGAAAGCGGTCGACGGCCTGTTGAAGAAGCGAGGTTTCCCCTGTCAATTCATCGACGGCGAGGTAGCCCGTAATCGTGCTACTGGTGACGTGGGTAGCTTGAGAGAGTCGAACGTATTCAAAGCGCAGCAGCCCACTTTTCGGTTCCCGGGTGTTAGCGGCCAATGCCGAATTCCAGGCACAGCTCACGTTCCGGCGGCAGCAGGGACTAAGGCATGAGTTCACCGGAATTGATGTAGATTCGCCAGCACCCAAGACCGCTGTCAGCGATGGTCGAAAAGTGAGCCATTTCGTGGGTTGAAAAGTGAACCACTTTGACGTGGTTATTCTGCCGTATTTTCCGGTCTTGTCGAGGGCAGCGAGTCGATTTGGGTGTGTTTGAGGCGGTAGCTGGAGCCTTTGAGGGTGATGACTTCGGCGTGGTGGACGATGCGGTCGATCATGGCTGATGCGACGACCTGGTCTCCGAATACGTCGCCCCAGCGGGCAAACGGGAGGTTCGAGGTCAGGATCAGCGAGGCATGCTCGTAGCGGGATGAGACCAGTTGGAAGAACAGGTTCGCGGCGTCCTGCTCGCACGGGATGTAGCCGACTTCATCGACGATGATCAGTCCTTAGCGACGTAGCTTCACCAGTTCCTGGGGCAGCCGGCCATTCTGATGGGCGGCCTGAAGCCGGGCGACCCAGTCGATGGCGGTGGCGAAGAGGACCCGGTGTCCGAGGTCGGTGGCTCGTAAGCCCAGGCCTGTGGCGAGGTGGGTTTTGCCGGTGCCGGGTGGTCCGAGCAGGACGATGTTGGACGCTTCGGTGAGGAACACGCCGGTGGCCAGGTGCGCGATGGTGTCGCGTTTGAGGCCGGGTTGGTGGTCGAAGTTGAAGTCCTCGAGTGATTTCCTGGCCGGGAACCCGGCGGCCCGGGCCCTGATTTCGGCGCCGGAGGCTTCCCTTGCTGCGACTTCCCGGGACAGGACAGCGGCGAGGTATTCCTCGTGCGTCCAGCCGCCTTCGCGGGCCTGGTCGGCGAGCCGGGGTGCGGCTTCCCGGATCCGGGGTGCCTTCTTCGCCCGGGAGTAGTACTCGATCTGCCCGGTGGTTTCCTTTGCCTCGGGCATCAGGCGACCTGCCCGTCATCCAGGACGACGCCGAAGGCCCGGTCGTAGTCAGCGAGGTCCCTCAGCCCGGGTGTTTCGTTAACTGGCGAGGGTGTCTGGAAGGCTTTCCGCAGTGCCCCTGCCGCCTCAACGTGGCCAGGGTCGTTGATTGTTTGCTTTGTGGCCCAGGACCGGGTGTGAGTCCCGACGGTTCTGCCGTCCAGTCTGATCCTGACCGTTTCCAGGTCTGCGGTGACGTCGACGAACCGGCCGATGGCCTGCGGGTGGACGGAGTAATCGTTGGATCTCATCCGGACGTAGTAGTCCCGCGGGAGCCGGACCCTGGCGGTGAAGCCGGTGACGGGGGGAACCGGTGGCAGCGCCAGCATGGCCGCCTTGTCCACGGCGAGCAGGTCTGCCCGTCGGGCGCCGGTCCGCCTGACGAGCCGGGCGTTGGCCTTCGGCAGCCACTGGCCGAGCTGGTTGTTGAAGTCCTCCGGTAAGGTGAAGGCCCGGCCCGGCAGGAAGGACGTCTCCAGGAACTGGTTGGCCCGCTCCACCACGCCCTTGCTTTCCGGGTCGTACGGCTTGACCTGCACGATACGGGTGGCCAAGACCCCGGCGAACGCGGCCACCCCTGCGGCGTAGCTGTTCCGTCGCCCGATGCCGGTTTCATTGTCCCAAATCAGCCGCCGCGGAACCGCACCCAGGGATCCGAGCAGCTCCCACATCCCGGCCAGCAGGTCTCCGGTCATCCGTGACGGGATCATCCTGGCCATGATGAACCCTGAATGTGAGGACACCATCACCAGCACCGGCAACACCCTGGCCTTGTCCGCCCCGACAGGTATCCGCACCTCCGGGAACCACAGATCGCACTGCGCCTGGTCCCCGGGGTCATAGGTGATCCGGTCCGCAGGATCAGCCGGGGCATACTCCGGCCGGATCCTGGCCACATTCTCCCGAAACCACGCCTGGGACCCTGACCAGCCCACCCGCTCCGCCAACACCGTCGCCGGCATCCGAGGGTTCTCCAGCAGAAGCGCACGAATCGCCGGCTCGACCGCCTTAATCCCAGAGTCCTGCGGCGCCCGCACATACGCCGGCGGACCGTCTGAACTGACCGCTTTCGCGACCGTGTTCCGGGAAATCCCCAGCCGCGCCGCTATCGACCTCATCGACTCACCCTCGGCAAGATGCAACCGCCGAATAAGCGCCCAATCCTCCACTGTGATCACCCACCCAATCGTTTGAAACAGGTGGCTCAGTTTTCAACCGTCACAATGGCTCAGTTTTCGACCGTCACCGACAACCGCCCGGCTTCGGTGTTGAGTCCGGTTTTGATCCAGTCCATGAGGCCGCTTTGGATGCGTCGTATCAGAAGGGGACCTGACCGAAGAACAACGCTTTTGACAACGAGCGTTCGGCGCCAGGCCGCCTAGATACATGTCGGGGAAGCTGTGATCGATTCCCCGATCGTCCGCGATCTGGTGCGGTGTAGCCGGCGGGATGTACCGCATCAATGCCAGCGGCGACTTCCCAGGACGGTCACCGCGGCGGTGACGGCGATGCCGAGGCCGATCGGGACGCTGAAATGTGTCTGGAGCAGGATCGCTCCTATGGCGGCCCCGGCGAACATAGCGAGGACAGCGCCCAGCCGTCGGTTGAATAACCGGGGCCGTTGCTTGCCCACAAGTGACTCCCCGGCTAGGGAAGTCATGGTGGAAGTAATGACCACGGTGGTCATGTCTCGTACGCCCAAATGCCGCGCAATCAGGGCCTGGGAGCCCATGTGCATGGCGATAACGGCGGCAACAATGACACCAATGGACTGCCGTCCGACGTCTTCCACGATGAGGGAGACGGCGGCGGTTCCCGTCAACGCGATACAACCCGCTGTGAGGAGGAGCGTGACCCTGCGGTTCCAGCCTTGCGGGCTTGACTGGAGCGTAAATCCGGCAACCGCCGCGCCGAGGAGAAAGGCACCAAGTGCTACCAGTGGGCCCAAAGTTGGCAGGTTCGGCGCCCCGGCCAACGCCATCGCAAGAATCACCACGTTGCCGGTCATGTTTCCGGTGAAGACGCGGTCAAGGGCAAGGTAGCCGACCGCGTCAACCACACCTGTAACGAGCGTGAGGGCCATCATGAGCATCAGTCGGAACTTTTCCGGAGACGCATTTTCTTGCAGGGTAGAGGCGGTTTTGGTACCTGGGCTGGCTACGGCTGATGTCATGGTTTAAGGGATCTTTCATCGTGAGGGATGGTCTCTATGACCCCCCGACATGCTTATGGGTGGTTTTAGGCGGACCGGCTGGCAACTACGGCGATGCCGTCGCTCCGGGGATCTGCACCGGCGGCTAGGGCGCTCAGCCTTCAAGCTTGGAATGCTCGCCCAGACGGTGCCATGAACGGTTGTGGTAGACCAGTGCGTCGCCGGGTTCGCCCGCCTGGACGTCACGCATCACGCGGGACTCCAAGGCGTGAACGGCGATGATTGTGGAGGTCCCCACCTCCATGCGATTGATGACGGCGCAGCGCACCCAGGCGCGGACGTCGTCATACACCGCTTCGCCGGTTGCAAGGGGCGACCAGCGGTGCGTCTGGTCAAACCGGTCGGCTCCAGGGGTCGCTCCAAACTTCGCCAGGTCGACGTCGTGTGCGTCCAGCAGGTGCACGACGACGGTATCGGCGCGCGAAAGCACTTCGGACGCAGAGGACAGTGCCGAGACCGAGAAAATCAGCAATGGAGGTTCCGCACTCACTGACACGACCGACGATACCGTCAGGGCCACCGGTCCTTCGCCGGCATCCGCCGTGACGACGGCGACACCTCCCGGGTGCCCACGGAACAGTGCCTTGAATTCGTCAGCCGAGAGGGAGGACGGGAAGCTTTGCTTGGGAGCCTCGAGCCAAGTCTCTGCGGGGTAGGCGTGAAACATCGCTATGACACCCTGGGGGTGGAGCGGGCCAGTTCCTCGCGAATGATGTTCGTCCCTGCGCTGAGAGCACTCAGCTTGGCCAGTGCGACGTCCCGGGGGAACGGTGCCATGCCGCAGTTCGAGCTGGGGAGGAGCTTGTCCGCATCGACGAACTGCAGGGCCGCACGGAGGGTGTTGGCGACCTCCTCCGGGGTCTCGATGGTCTCGCTTGCGACGTCGATTGCCCCGAGCATGACTTTCTTGCCGCGGAGGAGCTCAATGAGGTCCATGGGCACGTGGGAGTTCTGGCATTCCAGCGAGATGATGTCGATGCTGGAGCTTTGCAGCAGTGGGAAGGATTCCTCGTACTGCCGCCACTGTGAGCCGAGCGTTGCCTTCCAGTCAGTATTCGCCTTGATCCCGTAGCCGTAGCAGATATGGACGGCGGTGTCCGCACGCAGTCCTTCTGCCGCTCTCTCGAGCGTAGCCACGCCCCAGTCCTTGACCTCATCGAGGAAGACATTGAACGCGGGCTCGTCGAACTGGATGATGTCCACGCCGGCCGCCTCGAGTTCTTTCGCCTCCTGGTTCAGGATCGTGGCGAACTCCCAGGCCAGCTTCTCGCGGCTCTTGTAGTGGTCATCATAGAGCGTGTCCACCATCGTCATCGGACCGGGAAGAGTCCATTTGATCGGCTTGTCGGTGGTTGCGCGAAGGAATTTTGCGTCTTCGACGAATACCGGCCGCTCACGGCGCACTGGTCCGACAACGGTCGGTACGCTCGCGTCGTAGCGGTCGCGGATGCGCACGGTCTTGCGCTGTTCAAAGTCGACCCCGCTGAGATTCTCGATGAAGGTCGTGACGAAGTGCTGGCGGGTTTGCTCGCCGTCGCTGACGATGTCGATGCCGCGCCGGCTCTGCTCGTGGATGGCGATGCGCAACGCATCCTGCTTGCCCTCGAGCAGCGCATCTCCCTCCAGCTTCCACGGGGACCAAAGAGTCTCCGGCTGTGCGAGCCACGATGGTTTCGGCAGGCTACCGACGACTGTGGTGGGCAACAGTGTGTTCATGATTGACGATTCTCCGTGGGTCAGTTGACGAGAGCGGGGTAGTTGGCCGTCCACTGGTCCAACAGATCCTTGTGGGGCGTGATGAAGTGCTCCTCCGTGTACTTCGCCTGCGTAACCGCGAGCTGACCGCGCTCGACGCGGTCGTAAGCGATCTGGGTCCGCGAGTAATCCTGCTCGCCCAAGCTCGGCTGGTAGACGGCGGCGGCGGCGGAGTTCGCATTGTAGACCTCCGGGCGGTAGATCTTCTGGAACGTCTCCATAGTGCTGATCGTGCCGATGAGCTGCAGGTTGGAGTAGTCGTTGAGCAGGTCGCCCCGGAAATAGAAGGCGAGCGGCGCAACGCTGCCGCGTGGCATGAAGTAGCGGACCTGCAGCCCCATTTTTCCGAAGTAAGCGTCCGTCAGGGAGTAATCGTCCTGCTGGTACTCGACGCCCAGGACTGGGTGGCGGTTCCCGGTTTGCCGGTATGTCTTGCTCGTGGAGACGCTGATGCAGACCACTGGCGGTTGCGGAAAGCGTTCCTGGCCTACCGGGGAATCGAGGAAGTGCTGGAACAGCTTGCCGTGAAGATCGCCGAAGTCTTCGGGAACGGTGGGCTTGCCTGAGTCCCCTGCTGCCGCCGGCAGTACGACGCTGAAGTCGAAGTCACGGACGTAGGAGGAGAAGTTGTTCCCGACGATTCCTTGGTGGCGCATCCCGTTCAGCAGGTCGACGATCTGGATATCGAGAACCTCGAACAGGGGGAACTGCTGATCCGTACCATTCGCAGTAAACTGAATCTGCACGGAAACGATCTCAAGCTCGAGCGTGTAGCGGTCCCGGTCGGGGTTGTCCCAGTGTGCGAGATCGTTAAAGCGGCGCCGCATCATGGTCAAGGCGTTGCGGAGGTTCTCCTGGCGGTGCTCGCCCCGTGCCAGGTTGGCGAAATTCGTGGTGATCCGGGAGTCTTCCGACGGGGAGTAGTCCTCGTCGAAGCGGGTGGTGGTGATGCTGAAGGTGAAGTCGTCTGCCATGGGCTGCCAATCCGTTGATGATGGCCGGAGACGGCCTTTCAGAAGGGGTTGTATCCATGGTGCTAACTTAAGGCAGGTATCGGGTAACTAGGCGTTGCTATGCATTCATATAGTGTTTTCCTATGCCACAGCTTTCCAGCGGATTGACCCTGCAGCAGCTGCGCTACTTCATTGAAGTTGCAGCTGAGGGGTCGATCTCCGCGGCTGCCGACCTTCTTTACGTAGCGCAGCCCACAATGTCCGCAGCGATGAAGGACCTGGAGTCACGGGTGGGCCGTGCACTCCTGGTTCGCTCCGCCCGCGGGGTCACACTCACCGCCGACGGGGCAGAGTTCCTCGGCTATGCGAGGCAGGTCGTCGAGCAGTTCGCTCTCCTCGAGCAGCGCTACCTTGGTAGGCCACCGATGAGACGTCTGCTCGGGGTGTCAACGCAGCACTACTCGTTCGCAGTGGACGCCTTCGTCCGGATGGTCAAGGCCACTGAGGTGGCCGAATACGAGTTCTCGCTTCGTGAAACCCGCACCTGGGACATCATCGAGGATGTCCGGACGCTCCGCAGCGAGATAGGTATCCTCTACCGGAACGATTTCAACCGGAAGATCATCGACAAGCTGCTCCGGGAATCCGGGCTCGCGTTCACTCCGCTTTTCCTCGCCGGTCCGCACATTTTCATTTCCCGGAACAACCCGCTCGCCTCAAAAAAGCGTGCGACTCTAGCCGATCTCGCCGGCTTGCCGCGGCTAACCTTTGATCAAGGTGCGAACAACTCTTTTTACTTCGCCGAGGAGATCCTCTCCACCTTGTCCAGTAAGCAGGAGATCCGGGTCTCTGACCGTGCGACGATCTTCAACCTCATGATCGGGCTCCACGGGTACACGATCTCGACGGGCATCATCAGCGGGCAGCTCGACCCGGAGATCGTCGCCATCCCGCTCGACGTTGACGAACGCATCGAGATCGGCTGGATCGGCCACGCTGCGATTCCGCTCACCGACCAAGCGCAGCGCTACCTCAGGGAATTGCGGGCCGTCGTCGCTGAGTTCGGCGTAGCGTTGCTCGACTGACCGCAGTTGAGTGGACGGGTCTGATCTGCTCAAGCGCCTTGAGGACGCGTGACGGCATGCCTGGACCTCGAGCATGCCCTTCAAGTAGTCGATCGGTACGGCTTCCATGTCGATGATGTCGGTTTGTTGGCCGAGCGTTGGCCAGGCCGGCGACAACTGTCAAGGAGGATGCCGAGGCTTATCCGGAACTGGTGGCGTCGGAGTCGCCGCGGGAACTATTGACTTGCTGGACTCTGCCGCCCAAGCTCACGGCATCTGCCGCCCCCGCAATACTTTGCCATCTCCAAAAACGGGGTGTGGACAATTTCGACACTTTTCGTCTCGTACTGCCGCGTAGAGCCTTCGGACCAGTCCGGATTCCGCATGTTTTAGCGCGTTCCCAGTGTTTTCAAGGGCGGGAACGCGGTTCGAGTCCCATCTCGGGCACAGTGTTTCCGCAGGTCAGAGGCCTGTTGGATGGTTGAGTCTGTACAAAGTCACCAAAGGTGTGTACACGAACGTACCGTTTTTCGTATGGCAAGCATCGCCACCCGCACCAAAAAAGGACGGTTCCAAGTCCTACATGGTGCGCTGGCGGGACCCGAAGACCCGCCCTTCACAGGGCCTCACACTAGCCAGCCTCAGTGAAGCAGAAACACTCAAGCGCCTGCTGCACGCCAATGGCCAGTCGTTCGAGATTGCGCAGCATGCCGTCCTGTCCGATGAGAAGCGTGTACCCCACGGTCGCCGAGGTCATCCAGGAGCACATCGACTTGCCGATCCGTCCGTCGAGCGGAACCACGAAGACGTACCAGACGATGCTGGACCTGCACATCCGCAACGTCATCGGCCACGTGCCCGTGGACAAACTCGGTTTCCGGCTGATCGCGTACTGGGTGAAGTCGATGATGGCGAAGGGCAAGGCCCCGAAGACTATCCACAACGTGCATGGCCTGATTTCGGCAGCCATGAATACGGCGGAGATGCTCGGCTACATTCCGCGGAACCCGTGCCGCGGCGTGCAGCTTCCCGGAATAGAAAAAGCCGAGGACGAGGCAATGTTCCTTACCCATGCGGAGTTCAGCCTCATCATGGAGGGATGGGGGAGCGATACAAGGCCTTCACTAACTTCCTGTCATGACCGGTACCCGCTTCGGGGAGGCCACCGCCCTTACTGTCGCTGACGTCGACCTGCTCTCGAAACCGCCCACGGCCCGGCGCAAGGGCGGCAGGAGCGCCAAAGTCGCGGTGCCGGCTCCGGCGGTGGTGGCGCTGAACAGCTATCTGGGCACCAATGGTGCTGACCTGTCTTCGGCCAGCCGCAAAGCCTTCCGCTCTTCACGACTTCGACAGGCAGGCCGTGGCACCGCTCGGAGGCATTCAGGACAATTCAGCGTCTGGCACGTCGGGCCGGCATCGAGGGCCAGATCAGCCCGCACAGCCTCCGGCACACGTTCGCCACGATCGCTTTGGACAGCGGGACTTCGCTGCACGCGTTGCAGGACAGCATGGGCCACGCCGATCCGCCGACCACTAGAAGGTACGACCGGGCCCGTAACAACCTGCTGAAGTCAGCCGGCTACGACGTCGCCCGGGCGTTGGCGTAGAGCTCGTTTCTGGTCCCTAAAGTAGGGGTCAAAACTGGGGGTTGCGCTTGACGCACAACTCGCCGGACAAGTAGTTTATCGGCAATCGTTATTAACGAATGTCGATAATTTGGGGGAACCATGAAACTCACGCGCAGGGCAGCCGACACCGGTCAGAAGAAGGTTGTATCTAGGGGTGATGCCATCTTCCTGATGGTCGCCTCAGTCGGCGCAGCTCTTGTTTCGACATTCCTGACTGTGTCCAGCACCGTGAGGCTATTCACTAGACCGGTGACGTTGGAACTTCCTGTAGCCACAACGCATCAAACAGCCTCTGGCCTGTCGCTGGGGGCCACTGGGCATTTCACGTCTGTAGAAGCGACGGTTCCGGTTCTGCCGATAGGCCCGGCTGCAAGTCTGGCCTGGGCGGGCGCACTGAACCAGATCGGGGTACTGGCGGTGCTGGCACTGGTGTTTTTGCTGGCCTACCGACTTCAGGGCAGGATCCTCTTCACTGCTCGTTCTGCGCACATTGTTGGGGCAGCCGGGGTTGTTCTTGCCGTGGCGGGTATGGCGGGGCAGGTTCTCGATGGGGTTGGCCGGAGCCAGCTCGCGGAGATGATCGGCGCGAACGCCCGGGCTGTGGGGGAGTCCCAGATTTTCTCGGCGGAATTCAACCTCGCCCCGTCCCTCCTGGGCATTGCCCTGCTCCTGATAGCAGGAGTCTTCGAGTACGGCCGCCGACTACAGAAAGACACCGAGGGACTGGTCTGATGCCGGCCGATGAGCCGTCGAACATCCATTGCCACCTGGATGACCTGCTGGCGGACCGCGGCATGACCCTGACAGAGCTGAGCAAACGAGTCGGAGTCAGCCTGGTAAATCTGTCGGTCCTCAAGAACGACCGCGCGAGGGCAATCCGGTTCTCGACGCTCACGGCGATCTGTGAAGTGCTCGATTGTCAGGTCGGTGACCTGCTGACGGTCTCGCGCGGCCCGTGACTCTGGGCCAAACAGGAGGTCCAAGGCCGCTCTACGTGCCGGTATGCTGCGGCCGGGTAGAGAGGGCTTTCTGGACCATCATCCAGCGACGGCTGAGCGGCTTCGCCTGATGTATGTGCTGGATGCCGGCAGCCACATCAGCACTGCGCCGGTAAGGCTGAGGATCAGACCCACAACGACAAGGACTGTGGGTACGGCACCAATGGCACCAGCAAGGGACAGGACTGCCACGGCGGTCAGTACGTTCCTGGCCCAGCGTTCACCCCGTAAAAGCCTCAGTGCAGCCCAGCATTGCAGGGCCGTTAGAAGGAGTAGCAGTCCCATGCTGACCGCGTACAAGTAAGGGTCGGGCGGGCGCAGGAACATCACGATGGCCGGAACAACGCCGGACACGAGCGCACTGGCCAGCCAGAAATAGGATGCTGCGCGAAGGACCGCAGGCGCGGTGCCTGTTTTCCTGTCGTCGACACGGTAATCCACTGTGAAGTCCCCAATCTTCAGTAAACGCGCGGCAATAAGTGCCACGAAATCCCCAGAATACAGCGCCAGATACTTGCAACGAGGATGCTCATCGCTGGCGATAAGCGAACGCTCCCGGGCGGCAATGAACTGGTCCCCGATAGTTGGACTGGCTTAATGGGATTCTAGGCCGCGAGGGTCTGGGCCCGGTATTGCACCGGGCTCAGACCCTTGAGCTTTGTGGAGATTCTTTCGTTGTTGTACCAGCGGATGTATTCGTTCGGCGCCGTTGCCAGGGCCTGGATGTTGAAGAACCGGACGCGGTGGAAGAGTTCTTCCTTGAGGTGGCCGAAGAAGTTCTCCATCACGGCGTTGTCGTAGCAGTTGCCCTTGCGGGACATCGACTGGACAGCGCCGGCGCCCTTGAGGAGGGCCCGCCATGTGACGTGCTGGTATTGGATGCCTTGGTCCGAATGTACGAGCGGCTGCTGGCCAGGCTCGAGGCAGGCCAGAGCCTCCTTAAGCGAAGCGTTCGTAAGCGCCAGGTTCGGGGACGTACTGATTGCATGAGAGATGATCTGCCGGTCAAAGAGGTCCATGACCGGGGAGAAGTAGAGCTTCCGGTCCCCGACGCTGAATTCGGTCACGTCGGTCACCCACTTCTGGTTCGGGGCATCGGCCTCGAACTGCCGATTCAGTAGGTTCGGGGCAATCCTGCCCTGTTCGCCCTGGTAAGAGTTGTAGCGCTTCCTGCGCCGGACCTTGCAGAGCACCTGACGCGAGGACAAACCGGCCTCCGCAGCCAGGTCCGGGCCGGTCTCGCCCGCGAGGAACCGTTCAACTAACGCCAGCTTGAACTCAAACGAGTACGACTTCGCCGGTTTGCTCACCAGCACTCCTTGACCATGAATCCTCCACCGCCCATACAGTGCCCTGACCGGCACACAAGGCGCCTCAAGCAAACAAGCCGCAGCCCGGTACCCAACGCCCTTCTCAAACCACGCTACCGCCGCCTCGCGCTGGAGCTCAGACAAAGAACTATTAGCACGCGTAAAACTGCTCCCCAAAAGTCGAAACTGAATTACTCAGTCCAACTTCCGGGGAGCAGTTCAGCAACCCGGGAGCGTAGGCGTCAAGCAGGAAGGAGGTGTAGCTGCGAACCAGTTTAGGGAATTCTTCTCCAGTCCTGTACGTTGCAGTCGCCGACAAACCCTTCCAACAGAAATGAGATGCATCTTCGTGGCCACTGATTACGATGAACTGCGCACCGACGTCAAGGAATCCCAGGAAAACTCGCTGGAAGCCCTGAAGTCAGCCAAGGCCCCCGACGCGAAGGCGGTTGTCTTGGAGCTGGACGAGGCTGACACCCTCGACGGTCTGACTCCCGCCGGGGAGTTTATTGCCGAAGAGCTCGTGGTCCAGGTCATTCCCCAGGCCGAGGACGAGTTCACCTGCTACTCCTGCTTCCTGGTCCGCCACCGTTCGCAGAAAGCCAGCGAGAAGGACGGCCATGCCTACTGCGTCGAATGTGAGGGCTGAACCCCACTACTGGCCGGCTGTCCCGGAGCACATCTGGGACAGCATCCGCGAGGAATTCACCCTGCCAGCAGCTACAGATCACGAGGCGCACTTCCAGGTTGAAGGAGATCCCGAGGCGATGCGCCGGGCAGTGCGGGTGTTCATCGGCGAGGGTACCTTCTGCCCGGGCTTCCAGCTGAAGGACAGGCTTCTCCATGAACCGGTGCTGCGGCTCTTTGAGCATGCCCTGGCGCTCAAGGTCCCGCACAACGTCTTCACCGCCTGGATGGTCACCGCGCTTCCTGGTGCAGCTGGTGACGGTTCGCCTCCACGCCCCGTGGACCGGCTAAACAACCTGCCGCAGCTCCAGGACGCACTGGCAGCTTTCGCTGACCAGGACCGGCCCGTCGAGAAGCGCCACTAGGGGCTCATCCTGTGGTCGCCGACCACTACACTGGCGGGCGAAGCAACAGCGGACCCTCTGCCCCGGCCACGTCCGGATTCACGGAAGACAATCTGATGGACCCCCGGACCCCGCTGCGGCAGATGGGGGTTGCTTCACTTTTGCCTTGGGCTGTCGCCGTCGGCTGGTATGAAGAGCCGTATGGAACATGAGCGCCCCAACCTTGACCTGGAGAACTTCACACAGCCGGCCCAGGAACTGGCGCGGGTGGTGATGGCCAGCCCGTACCTGAAGCTGGAGCTCTTTTTCGGCCTGGAAGGCTTTATTGCCAGGGACCCGGAGGGAGTGCGGATCCTGACTGCCGACGTCGGTGTCAGAATCGATAAGAAGACGGGTGGCCGCGTGGGGGCGCTGGCACGCCTACGACAGAAGAAGGCAGAGCGTGATCTGCCAATGCCCATCTCAGTGCTGGCAGCACAGCAGGCGGTGCTTCAGTACCACCAGGAATGCGCCGGGCTCGCACTGCGGCCGTACTTTTTCGACAACCGGCCATTCCCAGGGGCAACACAGGGCTAGGCCGGAGAGGCTTGGGGGCTGCACACGAAGAGAAAATGGGCCCCATACGATGCGGTCGGAACCGAATCCTCTCCATCGATCGTGCGTACACGGCGGCCCCTTCTCACGAGCAGGCTACACCGATGCAGAGGTTCCGTGAACCCTTCGGGTGACCCTTTTCGCGGGCGAGTTCTGCTTCCGCTACAGCCCCTCAATCCTGTCTTCTCGCCAGCGCTAGATAGCCGGACCTCCGGACACAGTTGAGATGCGTTAGTTATGCAGTAGTAGCAGCAGTAGTCCGACAGTTGTCCTGCTGGGAGATACGCTGAAGGCATGACGTTGGGGGACGCGGCGGAGCCGCCTGTGCATATCAGAGACCGCTTTTTCCGATACGGCTCCATCGCACACGTGAGGAGGCTCTCCATAGCCCTAGCCTTCCACCGCGAAGAACCCACAGCTAAGTGAACCGCCGATGACCGGGCAGCAGCGGGTTGTCCTCGACGCCTACGGAATTATCAAGGGCTGGCTGATCGCCACCACGCTGTGGGTCGGCACCCTGCTCCTTGTCGCCGCGTTTCTGTATGCGGTACCGACTCTGCACGGCGGGACAGACGCAGCGGATCTCTGGGGAGCCGGGCTCGCGATCGTTTTCTACGGCTACGGGATCGCCCTGGTGCTGGGGGCGCCCCTGGCCTGGCTGCTGACCTATCTGCTTCGCCCGGTTCAGAAGCAGTGGATCCACGTAGCTGCCTTCTTCGCGGTCCCCACGGTCGCCTTCTGGGTGCTTGCGGGCGTGGTCGGACTTGGATGGCACCCGGGTACTTTGGCTTTATGGGCCACAGTCGGAGCCGCCGCGGCCACCGGCCGATGGGCGGTCTGCAAAAAGATCCGCCGCCCTGACCCGGAAACATCGCATCAGTGACCGCGGCGAAATCTGGGGAACCGCCCTTATCGTCGCTGCGGCTCTGTGCACCTGGGCTTACCAGGTCATCTATGAGGGCTACCTAGTGGCCGCACAGGAGGGGCTACTCCTCTACATCGGGCTTTCCGGGCACTCCATCGCCTCCTGGTTTATGGTTGTGGCGCTCCTATCCGGGGCCGTGGGACTGTCGTTGCTGCTCCCGGCCTTGATCCGCCGTATCCCCAGGAAAGTCGCGCGGCGCATCACTGGGTGGATCACGGGGGTAGCTTGCGCGGCCGCCGTGCCGTACTTCGGCCTCATGTTTCTCTTCGCGGCCCTTGGCGCGTTCGGCATCGGTGACACCGTGAAAATCACAGCGGCTGACGGAACCTCGGTCCTTGTAACCCAGGACGGCTTCGATGGCGATGCTGTGGTCATTTACACGCGCCACGACGAGTACCACTACAAGCGGGCCCGCGACGCCCCGGAGATTTCCGGCTGGCCGCGGGTGAAAGACCAGGACTGCCGGTTGGAGAGCGACGGCGGGCTGGCTTTGACCTGTGGAGCCACGACAGTCACAGTTGTCCAGCAGGGAGCGTGATGGCCTCGTCAGAAGCCGACCGTCGATGGACAGGAACCATCGCCTGGGTCCTGCTCGTCCTCGCCTCGATGGTCCTGATCGCCTACGGGATTGCGCGCGCCGACTGGCATATCGGGCTGCCGGCTCCGGGTGAGCAGGATGAGGTCTGGATCGGCACCCGCTACATCTTCGCCGGTTGCGCGCTGTCCCTCGCGGCCGCCATCTGGTCACAGGTCCGCGGCAACCCGGTGTGGGTCTCCATCTGCGTTGGACTGCCCGGGCTCCTCGTGGGCTGGGCGGCGCTGGATTCACCGTACGACCTGAAACGCCACCTGGCCGCGGTCGTGTCGTTCCCTCTGGCCCTGGCAGGGATTGCTGAGGTCATCAGGGTGCGAGGCCACCGACAGAGGGAATAAGCGCGGCCCGGCCTGGCGCAAACCTAGGGTGTTGCGATGACGATGTTCTTATGGATGGGCTTCCACCCGTGACCGATGAGTTTGTCGACGTCGTAGCCGTCGGACACCAGAACGGTCTCGGAGATGCCGGTGCCGCTCACGTGGATGATTTCCCGGTCTTTCCTAATGTCGGAGCAACCGGCGACCCAGCGGCCTGGCTGTCCAGGGGCATGGCGGCCCTACAGGCCCGCCGGCCGTCGGCGCTTTTGGCCCGGAAGTACCTGATCTCGTCATGCTCAACCAGGAACCTCACACTGCTGGCAGGAGTTTCATCCTCCGGCCAGATGGTGACGCTGTCGGGAAGCCGGTCTTCCGCCTTAGCCGGCGACTCCAGCGCGCTGATCTTCGGCGTTGAAGTGCAGCCGGTCAGCAAGAGTGCCGCGGCGAGTGTCACGGCAAGGATGTGCGGGTGTTTCATAGCGCGGCCCCCTCAAGCTGCCTGTCCACTGAGCCTACAGGCGGACGGGCTGCGCCCGCGGGCTGGCCATGAAATGGCGGCGAGAATTCCTGCGGCGATGACTGCGGCGGCCGATGTCCGGGCGAAATCAGCCCAGCACTGCTTGGTGTACTGAGTTCCTGTTGGCTTGGGCGGCAGGGATCCGCCTGTGAAGCGGTAGGCGAAGCGGGCGTCAGCCCAAGCGATCATACTGTGGCCATAGGCCACCGCCGCGAGGCCGTGGTGTCAGAATGCCGTTGCCCCGGTTGCCAGGTGCGCTGTGACCGCGACAAGGAGTACAACGTCAATCAGCGGTGCGCACACTAGGAGAGCCGCGCTGCTTCGACGGGAACCTGCGAGGTACCGCGCAGCCAGTCCTCCCAGGACAGCGACTCAAAAGCCGATCTCGCAGGCGATGATGAAGCCAAGAATCATGAGCTGTTCCGAAGGGTCAGAACGGCCCGCGCAGCGAAAACGGCGCCGGCTAGAAACAGAATGACCGCCGAGACGGTGGAGTACCAGGCTCCGACGGTAAGTGCGATGTAGATGCCGATGAGAGAGAAAACAACTGCCCCCAGCGACCAACCGAGCGTTGCTCTTTTGGTGTTGTTCATGGTCAAAGCCTAGAGGATCAAATGGAGAGGCCAGCCAGCCCTTCTCACTGCTAGCCCTCCAAGGGTTGCAACCCGGGAACTAGATCCCAGCTGTACCGTTTGTACCTTTTCGTCCAGAAAAATACGGTACAGGCCAAAAGTCCCGTCAATTCAAGCAATATCAGCCCTTGAACAGTCAGTTGTACCGTTTGTACCGCCATAATCGCACTTCACCCTACTCACGCGCGCACACGCGCACGCACACGTATTGGCCTGAAAAATCCGGTACATGCGGTACATGGGTAGTTCATGGGTCCAATCGCCTAAGTTAGCAACACAAAAAAGGCAGTACCGTTTCCGGGAACAGAAACGGTACAGGCTCTTGATGGCCAACGGCCGAAACAGGTGTTTTCACAGGTCAGGACGCGCTTTTTGGCCTGTACCCCTTATGGCTGAAAAAACGGTACACACATAGCTCAAATGCCTCACGAAACTGTTGAACCCCGCAAGGGCAGATGCCTGGTAGACAGCAACGTCCAAGTCAAAGGCGACAGCCTGTACGCCTAGCTGATTGCCGGCGTGGTCCAAGTTGCTTCATTCCGGCAGTTCGGGTGCGTCCGCAGGCTTTGAAATTGGGCCCAGCAGACCGAAGTCCCACTCGTGCACGGGCTGCAGCACCAGCGATCTATCGGGAGGGCAAGTGCCGTGGTCGGGGCGGGGATGACTTTACAGTCGTGGTGAGCTCGGGGAGCTTCAGTTTCGCCAACCGGATGACAGCTTCCGGAGTTTCCCGACCGCGTGCCTCGTCCAAGGCAACGCGGAGTGGAGCGGCACGGATACCACGGCGGATTTTCATCGACTGGGCCTCACGGGCGGAGACTTTGGAATGGGTGACTCTAGCCAAGGTGGGCCTCCTTCGTAGCTTCATTCTCATTTGTTTCCGGACTACCGTCCAGATCTGGTCCATCAAAGTAGCTGGGGGAGTGTTGAAGCGGCCCCGCGCCTCAGAGGGAACAACGGGCAGCAAGGCAGGACGCGGCCGGAGACCTAAGCTGTTGGCATGACAGACGCTCAGGACCAACAACATCTGGAGGGTTTGAGCGAGGCCTTTGATGCAGTAGAGAACTGGCGCGAGATGACGTCAAGCGCACCTCTGCGATGTCGGCCGGGCAGCGTCCTGCGCGAGTATGACCGGGCAAACCAGTCCTATCCGGTGTCGGTGCCCGCAGGGGTTGCAATTGTTCAATCCGTCGAACACCTCGATGCGATCAGGCAGCTCTTCCAGGGCACGGGTGCTTTGTTTCCCTCGGCCTACTTCTCCATGGCACGGCCGGCGCTTCTCGGCGCCCGTCGGGCCGTATGGATCCTTTCGCCGGATCAACGGGAAGAGCGTCAGCGCAGAGCCTGGTTATGGCGAAAAGAAGAGGCAGACGGCGTCATCGGCGTGACCAGTGACATCCTCATAAACCAGCGATTCGAAACACTACCTAATGCCGCAGACCTGCGGGCCTGTGACTTTCGGCGTTATTTGGCGGCGTACTGCGATCGATAAATGGCGCGCAGCACCATCACGGAGCCAGGCCCAGCCAAGCCCCTCTATCTCGTATCCCCAGAGTTTCGAGGCGCAAAGGTATCGAGACACCTTCAGGCCAGCAGGAATTCGCACCAGAGCGGGTCTGAATGTATGCGCGCTTCCCCAAACGGCGAATGCTCCTTATTAGGCGCTAGGGACTGCCGCAATCTCATTGGTTGGTGATTGTCACCCACATTGAGGAGCCCTTGGAGGCTGAAATATAGGCGTTTTCGAAGGAAAGGGTCCCGGTAACGACTGCTTGCTGGGCTGTGCCCCGGATCGCGGTTCGCTGCACATACTGTCCGGGCAGGATATTCCTGGATGTCATGCCGCCGCGTTCCAGCGTTCCGGTGCCCTGCCAGGTGAGGTCCAGGTAGATCTCGGTCCCGTCAGAGAGCGGCACTGTGGCTACGGCGTGCACGGAAGTCCGGTTGAAGGTGAAAGCTTGGGTAGGCGCTTCACCATAGGTTGAGGAGCCCTCCCCGGTGCATTGGTTGAACGTAGAGGAAGAGTAGAACATGGTAGTGCTGCCCTCGGAGGCGGTTCCGGCGCCGGCGCCCGTGTAGCTGAACGTGCACCCGTCCGCAGATACGGCACTTGTGTAGCCCTGGGCGTACTGGGAGCTGTACTGCACCCTGAAGACTGTTGCGGCCGATGCCGGCGGTGCCACAACGAGGGCGCCGCCCAACGAGGCGAGCAAACCGGCGACGGTCGCTGCGATGCGGGTTCTTGGGCGTGAGTCTGTTGAAAGCATGTCGGGCCTCTTCTTATTTGCGTAGGTGTGCGGGGTCTTCGGGGGCTGTGCCGGTTGCCACGGTGTATGCAGCCTCTCGAAGAGTTTGTTTCTAAAGAACAACTTGCCAGGTAGCGGGGATCGGTAAGCCGAGTGGGTCTACCCCGCTGGCCGAGAAACGTCTCACTTTGAAACCCGGCAACGATCGGAATAAGTACGACGGTCCACCACATCAATGGAATAGCGAGACGGTGGCGGTCCGGGAATAAATGAGCACACCACAGTAACGTAACGAATTTCCGGCCCATCCCGCTCATCCGATGATGACCAAGGCAGTCAAATACCCAAGTCCACTACAGCGCTTGCATGCAGGCCGCCAAATCCTCCTGTGAGCAGACAGGATCAACTGTCGCTTTGAACTTATCCGATATTCATCAAACTTAGTTGGACTTTCGACTAGTTGGATTGTCGCTCCATTGCGACGAGCGGATGAGTGCTGCCATAGAAATGGCTAAATGGATGCGCACTAGCGCGACGTTACAAGTTCTGGCTTCGCGTAGCTTTTGCGAAGTTGATAAAGAAAATATTGGCCCGGAGATACGGGTTAGTCAAGGGGATAGATTTATACATTCCAGCTAGCTCATTCCCTTGGATATCTGGTCAGGCGGAACCTAGTATGAAGCATGCCCGTGACTGGTCGAGGCGTCTCTGCCACAGTGCTGCTCGTCATTGGGGCAGGCCTGGCCCTACTGGCTGTGCTGGTCCACTACGAATTCATGAGAATTTACGGAGATGTCACCGGTACTGCGTTCGAGGGGCTCACCTGGGGACTCACGGCCGGTCCCTCCGGACTGGGGCTCGGTCTTGTCGCGGTGGCTGCCATCATCGGCCTTATGTTCTCGACACGACGGTGGATGCGGCTGACGGCCGTGGCCATTCCTGTCCTCATGCTGGTTGGGATGTTCGCCGTCACGCCCTCGGCGCTGGGGCAGAAGCTTGAGGCGCAACACAGCTCAAGTCCGCAATGCGTGATCGAGGGCACGGAGGAGCCCATGGCCAGCGCAGATCGAGAGTCCCAGCAGGCGTTCGATTCGATCAGTCACGTCGGCCATTTCAGGGGTGGCGGCATAAGTGGTGTCGGCGGCTGTACCCGCTGGTTTGTTCTCACAGGAGACGCCGATGTATTGCAGCACTATCGGGCAGTGCTGCCAGCGGCGGGCTGGGAGGTGGTGGAGGATGACGGGCGCCGCCTGCGGGCCCACCGTGATGGCCTGGCGTTCGAGGCGATGCCCTGCCATGGAGGTGGTGTTGTCTGGGCCGGAAGGAAAGAAGGCCGCGCGTTCGGGCAGGGAATGGTTATGCCGGCGGGTTCGGACATATGTGCTGCACACCACTGAAGGCGACAGCAAACTGAAATAGCTCCGCCATGATGCCGGCTCGCGTGCCTGGCACGAGGGACCTGGCCCCAAACTAGCGGACTGCTGAGGGTGCAGTGGTGAAACGCTGCGCCGGCCGAAAGTAATCAGTGACGAAGCCAGCCAGAAGGCCGGCAAGAACAAGTCCTGCGGCCGGCAGCAGCGTGACCGGGCCGACGACATCCCGGATGTCCACTCTGAAGACGAGCATCAGGACGACCACGAGCAGAACATAAGCCACAGCCAGGGCTGTGCTGATTGTCGTGATGGTTTTTCCCCGCGTCCGCCTCTTCTGTTGGGGAACTGCTTCGCATACTCCTCGGCGGTGCCGAATTCGGCTTCCGGAGGAGTCCCGGTGGCCGCCTCGTGGGCCCGGACTTCAAGGGGCTTCGGTTATTTCAACTTCAGACAGCCCACAACCCGGAGGTTGAAAGTCAGGCTTCGCTCGTAGCTCATGATCGTTCCTGTCGGGTCGTCTGGATCTCGGTAAGTGCCTGGCTCATCGCCCGCCAGGCTGTCGCTGAACGCTCCAGTTCCTGGCGGCCCTGCTCGGTGAGCCTGAACTGTTTGCGGCCCGGCCCTGCCTGACCGTGCTGCCATGTGTGCTCCACGAGACCCTGGTCTTCGAGTCTCTTCAGAAGCGGGTATGTGGCTGTGCAATCTGAATCTGGTGCGTGACATTCCTAGACTCGTTGCATGACTGATAGCGAAGTGCTCAGCGCCTACGGCGCCCGCGCGGCGGAGTACACGGATCTCCTGGGTTCCGTGGGAGACATGCACGAGCTGGACCGGCGGAACATACAGCGGTGGGCCAAGGGGATCAGCGGTCCCATCCTCGACGCCGGATGCGGCCCTGGGCACTGGACTGACTTCCTGCACCGACAGGGAGCGGACATCTCCGGCGTCGATCTCGTCGCTGAGTTTATCGACAGCGCCCGTCTGCGCTTCCCGGATGTGTCGTTCCGCGTTGCCTCACTGCGTACCCTCGATCTCGCTGATGGCAGCCTGGGCGGCGTGCTGGCCTGGTACTCGCTGATCCATTTGCCGCCGGCGGAGCTGCCTGTGGTTCTCACTCAGCTGCATCGCGTTCTCAAACCCCAGGGCCAGGTACTCATTGGCTTCTTCGAGGGTGAATCCGGCAAGCCCTTTGATCACGCAGTTACCAGGGCGTACTACTGGTCCATGAACAGCATGACCAGCATGTTGCAGGACGCCGGCTTTGAGGTCCTAGACATCGAAACACGCCACGACCCGGGCACCCGGCCTCACGCGGCCATTGCCGCGGTCTCCGGGCAGCGCTGCTAGTGCTTGGCTGTCCACAAAAGGAGCCTTTACGGGGGCAGCGGCTCTTTCCAGGCTGATCCGATGCGCCTAGTCTGTCCACACCACCACCCACAGGAGGCACCAATGCGGACAGCAAAAGCACTGACGGAAACCGAGCAGGTTCATCGTCTTTCCGAGAACCTCATGACGCAGCTGGCCAAGGGCAGGGAATGGGCCACCCCCGGGGTCCAGGCTGCCCTCCAGCGAGCGGTCGCCGGGCTGGACACCGGCATTGAGACAGCTTCCCCGCGCCTTCAGGCGCTGTTGCGGCGTCTCGCGGATGAAGTTGCCGGCGGTGTGGAGACGGTGACCCCACGGCTTCAGGAACAACTGAAGCGGGTCGGGCCAAAAGCTGCCGCCCCGGCGCCGATCCAGGCCAGGCGCTCCCCATCCCGGATCTGGTGGTTGATCACAGGAATCGCCGCCGCAGGATCCGGGGCAGCCGTGTGGCGATCCATGCAGGCATCCAAACCCGAACCATCACCATGGGTCAACACCGAGGAACTGAAGGCCAACCGCGCTGATTCAAACACGGATGCAGACCTGACCTCGGGCCGGATGTAGACGAAGCGTGTTCCGGCGGAGCCGGCAGAGGGATCCGGACGCTGTCACGGCGCCCAATCAACCAGCATCGGATCCACAGTTTCAAAGAGTCATCGACGATCGCTGAGGCCCTGATGTGGTGATCTCCAGCCTGTCCAACGACGAACTGGCCCGGCTGCTGGATGCTCTTTACCGGAACCTTGATACTCCTGTGCCCGAGCTGGGGCTGTCTTTTGGTACGAAGCGTGTCTTGAGGAGAGTCTGCGCAGAGCGCCGGCCCGCACGCACGCGATCGGATGAGGATTCATTCCACACATGGAACGCCCCCGGAAGGCAAAGTCCACTTCCGGGGGCGCAATTCACGTTGTCAGGGCAAGCAAGTCGGCCTGCTTCCTGCTGCTAGCGTCTGGTGTCGTCGATGCCGTCTGTATCGATGTGTTCCTTGCGGACTTCTTCGGTGACCGTGACGTCGTCCTGGACCACGTCCTTGTCCAGCCGGACCCGCTCCACGGGAACGGTTTCCTTCTCCACCACGGGGCGCTCCTCGTGAAGGGTGACCTCGTGCTCCTCTTCGCTGATGTCCGGCCCGGACATTGCAGCGCCGCGGTTGGCATCGGTAATCGGCTCACGTTCCAGGCGGACTTCCTCGCGCTGGACAGGGACGGTCTTGGTGACATTCTCGGTGGTGACGTACTTGCGCAACCGGGCCCGGCCGGTGGCCTCGCGCTCCCTGCCGACGTGCAGCCGTTCCTCCGAGCGGGTCATCGCATCATCGGTCGTTGGACCGGAGGTGTCCCGGCCTACCGTTCCGTGCGCGTTGGCGTCGTAGTCCCGCGCCGTTCCAGTGGTGGCATCGGTGTCGGTGTAATTGCGGCGGCCCCCAAGGCTGTAATGCTGGTAGAGACGGTCCTCTTCAGCGGGGTCCAGGTGACTGTCCGGGTCGATGCCCGGAGCATCCTTGACCTGGTCCTTGGTGTACGGGACAACGAGATCATCACCTTCGACCCGGGCATCCTGAACCGGCACGAAGGATTCGCGGGTGCCGAAAAGTCCTGTCTTGACCGTGACCCAGTTCGGCCGGCCGGTCTCATCGTCGGTGTAGACCTGGCCAACACCGCCAATCTTTTCCCCGTTGGTGCCGATAACATTGCCTCGCCCAGCGAGCAGGCGGTCGATGTGTTCGTTGCTGATCATGAGTACTCCTTATGGATCTCGATCTAATTTTCGTTCCCCAGTCGGACGGCGACGCTTTTGTCGCTGGAACATTTCCCCCTCCGTCTATCTAAGACACATCGCAGAGAAGATAGCAAGCATGCTTAGTAGTTGTTGAGTGTAGCTGGCCAAGGCTGACTACAAACAGGCCCCTACGTAGCTACATCTGGGCGCCGCTGCATAACTAAGCCCACTTTTGGCCCAACGTCGGGCGTTTCCTGACCAAGAGACAGCCAGTTTGCGGCCTGTTGCTGGGCCTTGGGCAGACCGTGGGCTGATCATGGGCAGAAGCTGGGCTTGTACTGACCAGAAAACGCCGACCACAGAAACAGAGCCCCAATGGGACCTGCCTCCAGCAGATCTGCGTCTGTACTGGATCATGTCCCTTCTGCCGGAGGCGCCGGTGCGGTGTCACCTGGAACGTCACGATACTCCGCCCGGAAGGGCCTGCTCTCCACCTCCAGCAGCTCGGAGTGATGCACACCCGACAGGTACCGCTCGACGTCGCCCTGTGGGGCGATGGCGGTAACATATCCTTTCCGGAGTCGACGGCAGAGGCTCTCAGCCTCAGCGTCCCGATGTCGAAGGGCAGCCGGGGCGGGATACCGTCACCCACGCCATCAAACTGGGTGACGTGAGTGCGTGCGATCCACGGTGAAGCGGCCAGTGCCGGACGTCAAGTAGCCGTCATCCTGGGAAGACCCCAGCACAGACCCGACAGCACCGGCAGCGACGGCAGTGCAGCCAAGGACCGAAAGCATGCACTGGCAGGGTGACACGCTAGTGAAGGCGGGACTTAAGCCACTTCGATGCCGAATACAGCCATGGCACCCTATTCACTAAAGGGCTGAAGGAGTCACAGATGAACCAATCTGCAGCAGAGGCCGAAACGCGACCCGTGCATGTTCTCCTGAGTGGGGATCCGAGTATGTTCAGCCGGTCGGCGTGGATACTCATAGCGCTGCTGACCCTGGTGGCCGCCGGCGTGGGAATTGCGTCCCCTTCCGTTTATGACGGTCTGGTCGAAGAGCCATACCTGCCGGGCACCTATTCGCAGGATGTCATGTCCGCCGCAGCTGCCCTGGTGCTGCTGCTTCTGGCCTACGCAGCGCGGGCTTCCCGGCCCCGGCTTGAGCTGATAGTCCTGGGACTGTTGGGATATTTGGCGTACGCCTACGGCATCTACACCATTGAACGCGTCTACAACTGGCTTTACCTGATCTACATGGCGATCTTCGCCGCCGCCTTTTGGGCTGCAATTTATGAGACAGTCGCCTTGTGCCGCAGGACCGTGCAGGTCACCTTGCCAAAAGGTATCCGTCTCGTGTCTGCGACGGGAGCACTTCTTCAGCCGCTAATGTTCTACCCGCTGTGGATAGGTATGCTGCTCCCCCTGATGGCGGCAAGGCAGAAAATCGAGACAATCTACTCAATCTTCATCCTTGATCTGTGTCTCATTATGCCTGGGTTCCTCATTCTGTCGATCGCTGCCTTCCGCGGCAGGAAGACCGGTCTCCTGCTGCTGCCGGCCGCCTACGTGCTCGGCTTCGCCCTGATTCTGTCACTGGCGGCAGCTGAACCCGCCAAGGAGCTATTCGGATCGCACCTTGATCCTGTGGCCTTCTGCTTGTGGCTGGCACTGTCACTGTTCTTCCTCGTCCTCGGCTCCCTGCATCTTCGGCAGATGCGCGTGGACGGACGCGTGGACGGAACTGGGCCCTTCGGCTCCGTGGAGCACCCGTGAAACCCGCTCGGCGGACCTTGCTGTTGCAGGCAGTGAAGGTCGCGGCAATGATGCCCGTGATCGTAGCCGCCCCGCTGTTGCGGTCCTGGCATCTGCGCTGGGGAGCAACTGAGACGGAAGTCCGCTCGCCGATGCACGGTGACGGGCTAGTTCCGGTATCGCACTTCACCGCAACCCGCGCCATAACGATCAATGCCCTGCCCGAGGAAGTGTGGCCTTGGGTGATCCAGGTCGGTTTCCGCCGGGCCGGGTTCTATTCATACGACCTACTGGATTCCCTCGGATCACCTAGCTCCAATACGGTCCTTCCCGAATGGCAGAACCTGCACGTAGGCGATCTGGTGGCCCCAATGACAGCTAAACCCAATCCCGCTACTTCCTTCATCGTTGCCGAAGAGAATGCATCTGGTGTGGGCAAAACCGGATTCGTCCTGGTCCTGGTCCTTCACACAGCTTCCAGACAACAGAACCAGACTGGTCACACGGCTCAAACAGCGCTACCAGCCCGGGCTCTCACTGCTCCTCACAGTTCCACTGCTTGAATTCGGCGACTTCCCCATGATGAGGAAAATGCTTTACGGCATCAGGAACCGGGCCGAGAGCGCCAGCACCTCTGGGCCGACCAGCCGCGTGTAGTCGGACCAGAAATCCGTGCCCAGCGGCGGCATGAGTGCGCCGACCGGGTTAAAATCAGCTTCTGGGTTAGCCGCCGTCTTGCTGGACGTCACTTACCGCGTGCCACGACGAGCAGTCATGCGGTGAGGTTTTTGGGCGTCAGGGGGAGCGTCGATCAAACTTGCGAACACTACCTGCTTGATGAAGCCGTGGGACATGGAATTGGCTGGTTGGTCCTGCGGATCCATATCCGGCTGCCGCCCGGGAAGATCTGCCGTCTCAACGCCGCATAATGGCCACCAGTACGGTTTAGGCCTTCTTTACCGGAAGTCCCTACTTGGAGTGAATCAGGTCAAGTAGTGCCGGCAGCTTTGTGACGCCATCTTCTGCCATGAAGTGTCCTGCTGCCGGGTGGACCTGCAGACGTGCGCTTAGACGTCTGGCGAGGTCATCGGATGCTTCCGGCGG
>NZ_JBNHFD010000019.1:0-49759 GCF_059089865.1 Arthrobacter sp. Y3221157 | reverse complement strand
GGCTTGAGGACGACGGCGTTGCCGGCGGCGAGTGCCGGGGCCAGCTTCCAGACTGCCATCAGGATGGGGAAGTTCCAGGGGATGATCTGGCCGACGATGCCAGCGCGTGTTCGCGGCGTGGAATGCGGCCCGCCGCTTTCGCCAGCCTACCGGCGATGACGGCGTGTTTGAATGCCTCCCCCATCAGGGCCGGATTCTGCGCCCGCGTGACCGCCGTGGCCAGCAGCACGGCGTCGCAACCGAGCTCCATGGCCAGGGCGGCGTCGGAGGCCGTACCGATCCCGGCGTCCAGGACCACCGGGACGGAGGCGCGGGAGACGATCAGCTCGATGTTGTGCGGGTTCAGGATTCCCAGTCCCGTACCGATGGGCGCTCCCAGCGGCATCACGGCGGTGGCGCCGAGGTTCTCCAGCCGCAGCGCCAGGACCGGGTCATCATTGGTGTACGCAAACACCTTGAAGCCGCGGTTCACCAGCTGTTCGGTGGCCTCCACCAGCTCGACGGCGTCGGGAAGGAGGGTGTGCTCGTCGGCAATGACCTCGAGCTTCACCCAATCCGTTTCCAGCGCCTCGCGGGCGAGTTCGGCAGTGAGGACGGCGTCCCGGGCGGTGAAGCAGCCGGCGGTGTTCGGCAGTACCCGGATGCCGTGGTCCACCAGGAGCTGGAACAGCGAGCCCGTCTCCGCGGTGGAGTAGCGCCGCATTGCCACGGTGGTCAGGGACGTGCCGGAGGCCAGGAGTGCTGCGCCAAGCCCGTCGAGGCTCGGGGCGCCCCCGGTCCCCATGATGAGCCGGGACGCCAGGGGCACCCCGTCAATAACCAGGGCATCGTCCAGGCTGGGCACGGCCGTGGTGGTCAGGGTATCGGATTCGATCATCGTGTCAGCCTCCCTGCACTGCCGTGACAAGCTCGACGTCGTCACCGTCGGCGAGCGCGGTGGCGGACCATTGGCTCCGGGGAACCACCTGCGCGTTGTGCGCCACGGCGACACCCAGCCTGTTCCCGTCCTTGGCCTGGCCGTCAGCCCCAACGGTACGGCCGGTGACCTCGCTGATGAGGGTGGTGATGGAGGCCCCCTCAGCCACCGTATGGTGGTTTCCGTTCAGGGTGATGTTCATGCTGTCTCCTTGGTGTTGACGCTTGCAGCGGAGGTTTCGCGGCCGGAGAAGCGGCCAGGGTTGAACGTTTCCCAGCAGGGGTCCGCGGTGCCGTCCATCAGGTCCCGGCAGATGGCGCCGGCTGCGGGTGACAGGAGGACGCCGTGCCGGAAGAATCCGGTGGCCATGATCAGGCCGGCGATGTGCCCGCCCGGGTTGGAGCCCGGAGCGGCGGGCACCCTGCCCAGCAGCGGGGCGTTGTCCGGGGTCGCCGGCCGGGCCCGCGCCGTACATTCAAGCATTTCCAGCTCGGCCACGGCCGGGACCAGGACCTGCGCGTCCCGGAGTAGCTGATAGACGCCGCCTGCGGACACCGTTCCGGCAGCGGACCGGAGGGCTTGCGGGGGTACGGCACCGGCCCCGGCGAGGGCATCCTCACGCTGGGTGGCTCCGATCACCACCGTTCCGTCCTCCCGGGGAACGATGTACACCGGCACGCCGCGGACCAGGCCGCGGACGGTGGCCGTCACCAGCGGCCGGAGGCGCTGCGGTACGGCGAGGCGGAGGATGTCCCCGTAGACCGGCCGCAGCGGCAGGTGCAGGCCCGCGGGCAAGTCCATCAGCGCAGCGGCATCCAGTCCATTGGCAACCACGGTTTCTCCGGCCAGCACTTTGCCGCCGCCGGCGAGCCGGGCTCCCGCAACAGTGCCATCAGCCCACAGCAGGCCCAAGGCCCTGTCCGGCACCGCGTAGCCGTCCACTGCGCCCGCAACTGCGGGGCCACGGCCGGCGGCTTCCCCGGCGAGGGCGTTGCGAAGGCAGGACACCAGCAGCCGGGGGTCCACCTGGTGGTCCGCAGGGGTGTCGAGGGCACACGCGATGGCGGGGCTGAGCAAAGGTTCCCGCCGCCGCGCCTCGCGGACGGTCAACGGCTCAACAGCCAGGCCATTGGCCTGCTGGACCGCGCGCAGGTCCATCAAAGCCCTACGGTCGGCGGCGTCGGCACCCACGGCGAGGGTCGGCGTCGTCAGGTACCCGGTTTTCTCCCCGGACGCACAGGCCAGGTCCGCGATGAAGCCGGGCCACCGGGCGGAAGAGGCCAGCATCAGGTCCAGGAGGTCCTCTTCCTGGTAGTGCAGCTCGCTCACCGGTGCGAGCATCCCGGCGGCCGCCCAGCTGGCGCCGGAGCCGGGTGCGTCATCGATCAGCGCGACGCTGCGGCCTGAGCGCTGTGCTTCCCAGGCGATCGCGTGGCCCACCACTCCGCCGCCGATGACTGCGACGTCGGCCCTGATGGTGCCGTTGGGGGGTTGCGGGGGTGCTGTGTTGGGGGTGCCCATGTGTCTCCTTCCCTACGCCGGAATTACCCGGATCAGGTCAAGCGGTCGGCTCTGACGCCCTCTCAGCCCGGCGCTTTATGACAGCTGCCGCAGGCTCCCGCAGTACGAGGCAAGTGTAGAGGAACTAGGCTTGCAGCCATGAATGTGTCCCACTCCGCTGCCGCTGCCGGCGCCTCCGCAACCGATGCCTTCACCACCGCCGAGGGAACCGCAGGGCTCAAGTCTGCCCGCCTCTATCTGTGTACTGACGCCCGCGCTGACCGCGGCGACTTCGCGGATTTCGTGGATGCCGCCTTCGCCGGCGGAGTGGACATTATCCAACTCCGCGACAAGACCATCGAGGCTGCCGAGGAGCTGGAACTGCTGGCCGTACTCAGGGAGGCTGCGCAGCGCCATGGCCGGCTGTGGGCAGTGAATGACCGCGCCGACGTCGCGGTGTTGTCCGGCGCGCCGGTGTTCCACATCGGGCAAAAGGACCTCCCCCTGCCCGCGGCACGCACCCTGCTGAACGGCAACGCCGCCATTGGACTCTCCAGCCACACCCCGGAACAGGTGGATGCCGCACTTGTTGCCGCCGCAGGGCCTGCCGGATTGGACTATTTCTGCGTGGGGCCGGTCTGGGCCACCCCCACCAAACCGGGCCGGGCGGCCGTGGGACCGGAGCTGGTGAAATACGCTGCGGCAGCCGCGGCCAAAGCCGGCAACGAGGTGCCGTGGTTCGCCATCGGCGGCATCGACCACTCCAATATCAGCGAGGTGGTGGAAGCGGGAGCCCGGAGGATTGTGGTGGTGCGGGCCATCACCGAAGCGGCGGATCCCGCCGCGGCGGCGGCCTCACTCCTGGCCGTTTTGGACGCTCCCGCGTCCTGACCTGCCGGCAGGGCAACACGGCCCTGCCTTCTATCCCGCCAATGGCCTGCATATTCGGCGGTCTTCGGGCTAGGCTGATTTTCGTGTCACACCATCGGCTGGCTCCCAACGTCCATGAGCACAACAACGCGCTGGAAGAGGCCCTGGGCGCGCTGCGGACCGAGCTGGAGCTGCCCGGGCCATACCCGGAGCACGCGGTCCGGGACGCCGAAGCGGCCGTGGCCGCGCTGGAGCTTCCGTCCCACGACCTGACCGGGGTCGAATTCATCACCATCGATCCGGCCTCGTCCACGGACTTGGACCAGGCGCTGTTCATAGAGGCCGACGGCGGCGGCTACCACGTGCTGTACGCCATCGCCGACGTTCCGGCCTTCGTGAAGCCGGGCGGACCGCTGGACCAGGAAACGCGGCGCCGCGGGCAGACCTTCTACGCCCCCGACGGACGGATTCCGCTGCATCCGGAGGTCATCAGTGAAGGGGCGGGGAGCCTGCTGCCTGGCCAGGAGTGCCCGGCCTTCGTCTGGGACTTCCGCCTGGACGGCAATGCCGAAGTCACCTCTGCCACAGTCAGACGGGCACGGATGCGCAGCCGCGCCAAGCTGAGCTACAAGGGCGCGCAGGCCCAACTGGACACCGGTACCGCATCCCCGGTCCTGCAGCTGCTGAAAGAGGTTGGCCTCAAGCGCGTGGAGCTGGAACGCGCCCGTGACGGCGCCAGCCTGAATATGCCGGAGCAGGAGATCGTCCAGCTCCCCGACGGCGGATACCGCATCGCCGCCGCGCCGCAGCTGCCCGTGGAGGACTGGAACGCCCAGATTTCGCTCATGACGGGCATGGCTGCCGCGCAGCTCATGCTGGACGGCAAGGTGGGCATCCTGCGGACCATGCCCGCGCCGGACGATCGCTCCCTGAACCACTTCAAACTCCAGACGGAGGTGCTGGGGAAACCGTGGGACGGCGAGGTCAGCTACGGCGAGTACCTGCGCAGCCTGGACCCCACCGAACCGCGGCAGCTGGCAATCATGCACTCGGCGGGGATGCTGTTCCGCGGAGCCTCCTACACCGCTTTTGACGGCAGCGTACCGGAGGCTGCTGTGCAGGCCGCCATCGGTGCGGCCTACGCGCACACCACCGCTCCCCTGCGCCGGCTGGTGGACCGCTTTGTGCTGGTGATCTGCGAGGCTCTCAGTAACGGCGGCAACGTTCCTGGCTGGGTGCGGCAGGCCCTGCCGTCGCTTCCCGAGATCATGGCCGGCTCGGACCAGCTGGCGTCCCGGATGGAGCGGATGGCGCTGGATACCGTGGAGGCCGCGCTGCTGGTCAACCATGTGGGCCAGGAGTTCGATGCCATCGTCATCTCCGGCTCGAAGCCCCAAAAGGACAACGGCAACGGCGGCAGCCCCCGCAATGGGAATGGGAAGAACGGAAACGGGAAGAACGGTAACGGCAACGGCGGTTCCGGCATCATCCAGATCGCCGAACCTGCCGTAACAGCCCGCTGCGCCGGCGACCTGGAGTCCGGCACCAAGGTCCGCGTCCGCCTGCTTTCCTCCGATATTGCCACCCGCGAGGTCCACTTCGAACTGGTCGGCTGACACCCGTTGCGGGCCCGGCTTCCCGCCCCGAAGGGTGCAAAAGCCGGTATTGCGGCCCTGTACGGCTAGACTGGAGAAGTAGAAATGGATGCCCGGTCGTTGATTTCCTTGATTTGAAACCAACAAGCCCGCCCCTACGCGATCTTGAGATTTGCCCGCTGGTCACCAGTGCCAGCATTAGATAGCCCGCGATCGGCTTCCACTGGAAATGCTTGTGCGCCCGAGCGTGCTCCGGACCGGCCTTGCGGCCGGCCCGTCGAGCAGGCAGCGCCAATGCCCAAATGAATAAGGAAACTCCCTGTGAGTGAATTGCATACCCACCAGCTTCTGACGGACGAGACCGGCACCGAGGTGATTGAGCCGGAAGAGACCATCATCTCGGACGAGAAGCCGCACGAAATCGCGGAGAAGTCCTTCTCCGACTACAACGTCCGCGAGGACATCGTCGAATCACTGGCCGACGCCGGGATCACCCACCCCTTCCCCATCCAGGCCATGACCCTGCCGGTGGCACTGTCCGGGCACGACATCATTGGCCAGGCCAAGACCGGCACCGGCAAGACCCTCGGTTTCGGCATCCCCGCCCTGCAGCGCGTCATCGGCCAGGACGACCCCGGCTATGCCAAGCTGGCGGTCCCGGGTGCACCGCAGGCACTGGTGATTGTCCCCACCCGCGAACTGGCAGTCCAGGTGGCCAACGACCTGCAGACCGCATCCCGCAAGCGCAACGCCCGGATCGCCACCATCTACGGCGGCCGTGCCTACGAGCCGCAGGTGGAAGCGCTGAAGCAGGGCGTGGAGGTTGTGGTGGGCACCCCCGGGCGCCTGATCGACCTGTACAAGCAGAAGCACCTGAGCTTGAAGAACGTCAAGATCGTGGTCCTGGACGAGGCCGACGAGATGCTGGACCTCGGGTTCCTGCCCGATGTCGAGACCCTCATCGCCGCCACCCCGGCCGTCCGGCAGACGCTGCTGTTCTCCGCCACAATGCCCGGCCCGGTCATCGCCATGGCCCGGCGCTACATGACGCAGCCCACCCACATCCGCGCCGCCGATCCGGACGACGAGGGGCTGACCAAGCGCGATATCCGCCAGCTGATCTACCGCGCTCACAGCATGGACAAGACCGAAGTGGTGGCCCGCATTCTGCAGGCCCGGGGCCGCGGACGCACCATCATCTTCACCAAGACCAAGCGCACGGCCGCAAAAGTGGCAGAGGAACTGGTGGACCGCGGCTTCGCCGCCGCCGCCATCCACGGCGACCTGGGCCAGGGGGCCCGCGAGCAGGCCCTGCGCGCCTTCCGCAACAACAAGGTGGACGTCCTGGTGGCCACCGACGTCGCGGCCCGCGGCATCGACGTCGAAGACGTCACCCACGTCATTAACTACCAGTGCGTCGAAGACGAAAAGATCTACCTGCACCGGGTGGGCCGCACCGGCCGCGCCGGCAACAAGGGCACCGCCGTCACATTCGTGGACTGGGACGACATGCCGCGCTGGGGACTGATCAACAAGGCCCTGGGGCTGAGCGTGCCCGAGCCTGTCGAAACCTACTCCTCCTCGCCGCACCTCTACACGGACCTGGACATTCCCGAAGGCACCAAGGGCCGGCTGCCGCGCGACAAGCGCACCCTTGCCGGTGTGGACGCCGAGGTCCTGGAGGACCTGGGCGAAACCGGGAAGAAGAACAGCCGCGGCGGCGGCCGCGGGGACGGCCGTGACCGTGCCGGGCGCGGACGCCAGGATTCCGGCAGCCGCGAAGATGGCCGTGAAGGTGGCCGTGGCGGCGAGCCCGCCGGCCGCTCCGGTGAGCGCCGTCGTCGTACGTCAGGCCCGGCGGCAGCATCCGCGCCCGCCGGCGAAGCTGGACAGAACGACGGCGAGCAGCCCACGCGTGCCCGCCGCACCCGTACCCGCACCCGCCGCCGCAACGGCGAAGTGGTTGCCGGCACTGACAAGGGCGCACAGCCTGGCACCGAGGGCTAACTGCCCCTATGACTGACACTGTTTGGGCGCCGGACGGCGGCAGCCTGGTGGTGCACGCGGACAACGCGGAGTACCTCCCCACGCTGCCGGACGGCGCCTTCACACTGATTTATGTGGATCCGCCCTTCAACACCGGCAGGCCACAACGGCGCCAGGAAACCAGGATGGTGGCCAACGCCGAGGGCGGCGGCGACCGCGTGGGCTTCAAGGGCCGCTCCTACGACACCATCAAGGGTGCTTTGCACCGTTACGACGACGCGTTCAGCGACTACTGGTCCTTCCTGGAGCCGCGGCTCGTGGAGGCGTGGCGGCTGTTGGCGGAGGACGGGACGCTGTACCTGCACCTCGACTACCGAGAGGTCCACTACGCCAAGGTGATGCTGGATGCCATCTTCGGCCGGGAATGCTTCCTGAACGAGATCATCTGGGCTTATGACTACGGCGCCCGCGCCAAAAACCGCTGGCCCACCAAGCACGACAACATCCTTGTCTACGTCAAGAACCCCGCCAAGTACCACTTTGACAGTGCTGAGGTGGACAGGGAACCGTACATGGCTCCCGGCCTGGTCACCCCCGCCAAACGGGAACTGGGCAAGCTGCCCACGGACGTCTGGTGGCACACCATCGTCTCCCCCACCGGCAAGGAAAAAACCGGCTACCCCACGCAGAAGCCGGAGGGCCTGGTCCGCCGCGTCGTCGCCGCTTCAAGCCGTCCGGGCGACTGGTGCCTGGACTTCTTCGCCGGTTCTGGAACCTTGGGCGCGGTGGCGGCCAAGCTGGGCCGCAAGTTCGTCTGCGTGGACCAGAACCAGCCCGCGGTGGACATCATGGCCAAACGGCTGGGCGCGCACGCCACGCTCGTCAGCCGGCAGCCCGGCTAAGCGTCAGGAACGGACGACGGCGGTCCCCGTACCCAGTTCCTCGATCCTGGCCAGGGCTTCCGGGGACGTGAGGTTCTCGCCCAACAGGTTGGGTTTGCCGGTGCCGTGGTAGTCGGAGGAACCGGTCACCAGCAGGTCGTGCTTCGCCGCCAGCCGCCGGAGGAAGGCCCGCCCTTCCTCCGCGTTGTCGCGGTGGTCGATCTCCAGGCCTGCCAGGCCGGCGTCGATCATCTCCAGGTAGGTGCGCTCCCCCACGGTCCTGCCGCGAGCGGTCGCCACCGGATGGGCAAACACCGGGACGCCGCCGGCGGCGCGGACGAGTTCGACGGCGGTGGCGGGGTCGGGCGCGTAGTGCTGGATGAAGTAGCGCGACCGCGAGGTGAGGATGGTGGCGAAGGCGTCGGAGCGGTCCTCTACCACACCGGCGGCCACGAGGGCGTCGGCTATGTGGGGACGCCCGAGGGTGGCGCCAGGCGCCACATGGTGGATGACGTCGTCCCAGGTGAGCGGATAGTCCTCGGCGAGGAGCGTGACCATCCGCTCGGCACGTGTGAGGCGGGCGTCCTTGGCCTTGGTGATTTCCTCCAGCAGGCCGGCGTGTGCGGGGTCGTGCAGGTAGCTCAGGAGGTGAACGCTGATGCCTTCAGCGGTCCGGCAGGACACCTCCATCCCGGGCACCAGGGCCACGCCATGCTCAACGGCCGCCGCGGATGCTTCCTCCCATCCGTCCGTGGAGTCGTGGTCAGTCAGTGCCACCACGTCCAGCCCGGCGCGGGCGGCGGAGGCCACCACGTCGGCGGGTTTCTCCGTGCCGTCGGAAACATTGGAGTGGGCATGCAGGTCAATCCTCACCTGTCCAGACTAGTAGACCCGGCGCCGCCCCCGGCGGAAGCCCGTTCGCATCGCCGCGGAGCTGGTGAGACGATGGTCCCGTGAACGATGCCGATAACACCCTGAACTCTGCTTCCCAGCCGTTGGAAGAGCGTGTCAACAACCGCTCGCAGCGGCCCAGTTCCGACGCCTTCAAGGCCTTCATGGCCAGCAACTGGGCACCGGCCAGCGAGGAGCTGCCGGACCGTGATGCTGTTGCTGCCTATGCCGCGACCCGCCGCAAGGCCATTTCCGCCAAGTTCAAGGGCGAACGCCTGGTGATCCCCGCGGGCCCGTTGAAGGTCCGCTCCAACGACTGCGACTACCGGTTCCGCCCGTATTCCGGTTTCGCCCACCTGACGGGCCTGGGCCTGGACCACGAGCCGGACGCCGTCCTGATCCTTGAACCAGTTGAGGAGGGAAAGGGCGACGACGGCGGGCACCACAGTGCCACGCTCTACTTCCGTCCGTTGGCCGGCCGCGACACGGAGCAGTTCTATGCCGACGCGCGGTCCGGGGAATTTTGGATCGGCGCCCGGCCCACGCTGGCCGAGTTTGAGGCACGCCTGGGCCTGGCAACGGCCCACATCGACCAGCTGGAGACGGCCGTCACCAAGGATGTTGGCGCCCCGGAAATCGGCGGCATCTCCATCCGGCTGGTTCGCAAAGTGGATGAAAATATTGACGCGCTTGTGGACACCGCCCGGTACAACACCGCCAGGGATCCGGAAAACCTGGATCTGGGCGTGTTTGACGCCCTGGACGAAAAGCTCAGTGAGGCCCTCTCCGAGCTGCGCCTGCTCAAGGACGAGTGGGAGATCGAACAGATGAAGACTGCGGTGGCAGCCACCGTTGAAGGTTTCGAGGAAGTGGTGAAGTCATTGCCCCGCGCCCTTACCCATGCCCGGGGTGAACGGGTGGTGGAGGGAGCCTTCTTCGCCCGGGCACGCGAGGTGGGCAACGAACTGGGCTACGACACCATCGCGGCATCCGGCAACAACGCCACCGTGCTGCACTGGACCCGCAACACCGGGAAGGTCCACGCCGGCGAACTGCTGCTGCTGGACGCGGGCGTGGAGGTGGATTCCCTGTACACAGCGGATATCACGCGCACGCTGCCGGCCGGCGGGGTTTTCAGCGACGTGCAGCGCAAGGTCTACCAGGCAGTGCTGGACGCCGCGGATGCAGGGTTCGCCGCGGCCCGGCCCGGCACCAAGTTCCGCGACATCCACACGGCCGCCACCACCGTGCTGGCCGAACGACTGTCCGAGTGGGGCCTTCTGCCTGTCAGCGTGGAAGAGGCCATCAGCCCCGAAGGCCAGCAGCACCGGCGCTGGATGCCGCACGGCACCAGCCACCACCTGGGTCTGGACGTCCACGACTGTGCCCAGGCCAAGCGGGAACTCTACCTGGACGGCATCCTCACCGAAGGCATGGTGTTCACCATCGAACCCGGCCTGTACTTCAAGGCCGAAGACCTGGCGATCCCGGAAGAATACCGCGGCATCGGTGTCCGGATCGAGGACGACATCCTGATGACCGCCGACGGACCGGTCAACCTCAGCGCCGCCCTGCCCCGCAAGCCGGAGGACGTGGAGGACTGGATGGCCGGGATCTACCGCGAAGCGGAAAGCGGCCAGTAGCACCGATCAACAAAAGCGGGGCCACCCGGCGGGGACTGGATCAGTCCTTCACCGGGGGCCCCCGCTTCTTGCTAACGGGACGGGCCTACTGGCGCGGATCCGCCGGCCGCTGCGGGCCCTCGGCGCCCTGGCTGCCCTGGCTGCCCTCGGTGCCCGGCAGGTTCTCACCTTGGGCTGTTCCGTCAGGGTGCCCGGACACGGGAGCGGTACCCGGTTCGGCGGCGGGAGCCTGGGGCAGCCGCACGCCGTACTGGGGCCGGCCATCCGGCAGGTCCGGGTAACGGACGGAACGCGCAGGCGCAGGGGCGGGCGTCTCCTCCTGGCGCGGGCCGCCGTCGTAATTCTGGCCACCCTGCTGCTGGCCGCCGGGGTAGCCGCCGTTCTGCGCGGAAGACCCCGTGGACTGGCCGTACGGGTCCTGCCAGCCGGACGGGCGCGCAGGCCCCTGCCCCGGCTGCTGGTGGTGCTGGTCCTGCTGGTACGGCTGGTTGTAGTAGTCACGCTGCCTGTACGGTCCGCTGCCCGCTGCCGCATCGGAACGGGTCATCGGGAGCTGCTGCAGGAGCCGGCGGGCCTCATGGGCGGCCTCCGGCGAAACAATGACGTCGTAACTGGTGGCAACCACCTGGCTGGTGGACGTGAAGTCCCGCTTGCCGCGCTGCATGGCGTAGGTGACGATGCCGAACAGCATGAAGAACGCGGCGCCCATGAGCACGGAGGTAAGGATGGAGAAGTACCCCGGCGACGGCGCGAAGAAGGACAGCAGCACACCGACGAACAGGCCGAACCACATACCGCTCAGCGCCCCTGAGAGAGCCACCCGGGGGTAGCTCAGGCGCCCTGTCACCCGCTCCACCATCTTCAGTTCGTTGCCCACGATGGATACCATCTGAACGGGGAACTGCTGGTCGGCGAGGTAGTCCACCGCCTTCTGGGCATCCAGGTAAGAGGTGTAGGAGCCGACGGTGTCGCCGGTGGGAACGGCCCTGGCTTCGTCCATGCCGTTGGGGCCACCTGCCTTGGGAGCACCAAAAATGTTTGCCATACCCCCATTCTTGCCCATCACCATGGATGCTGCCTGGGAATTCAGCTAAAAGAGAGCAGACTCGGTAGCCTGTAGGAGTGAGCACAACACCTACCCGAGTCTTCGTTGCGCGCCTGCTGGGACTCGACGTCTTCGACCCGCTGGGTGACCGGCTGGGCCGGCTGCGCGATGTTGTTGTGCTGTCCCGCGGAACCCAGGGAGCCCCGCACGTGGTGGGCATCGTGGTGGAGGTTCCGGGAAAGAAGCGTGTGTTCGTTCCGATGACGCGCATTACCTCCATCGACCAAAGCCAAATCATCTGCACCGGCCTGGTGAACCTGCGGCGCTTTGAGCAGCGCGGCGCGGAAACGCTGGTGGTGGCCGAGATGTTCGACCGCCGCGTTACTCTGCGTGACGGCAGCGGCGATGCCACCATCGAAGACATCGCCATGGACCAGAGCCGTTCCGGTGACTGGTTCGTCAGCAAACTGTTCGTCCGGCGTGGACATTCGCTGTCCCCCCTCAGCCGGCTGCGCCGCAACGAGACCCTGATCATTGACTGGGCAGACGCGCTGCAGGGCCCGCGCACGGAGCCGCAGGCCGCCACCCAGTTCGTGGCAAACCACGAGGACCTCAAGCCCGCGGACTTCGCCGAGGCCCTCCAGGAAATGAGCGACAAACGCCGCTTCGAGGTGGCCAGCGAGCTTCAGGACGAGCGCCTGGCCGACGTCCTGCAGGAACTGCCGGAAGACGACCAGGTGGAGATCCTCTCCGCCCTGGACGTCCAGCGCGCCGCCGATGTGCTGGAGGAGATGGACCCGGATGACGCCGCCGACCTTCTAGGCGAGCTTCCCTCCGCGCAGGCGGAGGAACTCCTCCAGCTGATGGAGCCGGAGGGCGCCGAGGACGTCCGGCGCCTGCTGGAATACGACGAGGACACCGCGGGCGGCCTGATGACGCCGGTGCCCGTCATCCTGCCACCGGAGGCCACCGTGGCAGAGGCGCTGGCCCATGTCCGCCGGGAGGAATTGTCTCCGGCCCTGGCCTCCTCCATCTTCATTTCCCGGCCGCCGCTGGAAACCCCCACCGGACGTTTCCTGGGCGTGGTGCACATCCAGCAGCTGCTTCGCTTTCCCCCGTACGAGCCCTTGGGAAACCTGGTGGACAAGAACCTGGAGCCTTTGTCCGACCAGGCACATATCAGCGAGGTGGCCCGGACCCTGGCAACCTACAACCTGAACTCCCTCCCGGTGGTCAACCACACCGGCCGCCTTGTGGGGGCGGTGACTGTTGATGACGTCCTTGATCATCTGTTGCCGGATGATTGGCGCGCCTATGATGGCGAAGCCCCGATAAGAAAGCTCGGTGGACGCATTGGCTGACAACAGCGCTCCAAAGAACCCCAACCAGAGGGGCCCAGGCCGCGGTGCGGCAAAGGGCGGCAGCCTGGACACGCCGCTGAGCGGACGCCAGCGGATCCTGCCCAAGTTCTCCCCGGATCCGGACGCTTTCGGCCATGCCACCGAAGGTTTCGCCCGTTTCATGGGAACGCCGCAGTTCCTGGTGTACATGACGGTGTTCGTCGTCGTCTGGCTTGCCTGGAACACGTGGGCTCCCCTGGAGTGGCAGTTCGATTCCAAGGACCTCGGGTTCACCCTGCTGACCCTGATGCTGTCGCTGCAGGCCTCGTACGCGGCGCCGCTGCTGCTGCTGGCCCAGAACCGGCAGGACGACCGGGACCGGGTCTCCCTGCAGCAGGACCGCCAGCGTGCCGAACGCAACCTGTCCGACACCGAGTACCTCACCCGGGAACTGGCGTCGCTGCGGATCGCACTGCGTGAGGTGGCCACCCGCGACTACGTCCGGGCCGAGCTGCGATCGCTGCTCGAAGACATCCTGGACGCGCAGGAAGAACTGCGCAGCCACGACCAGACGGGCCCAGGCAACCACGAGTCCCCGAAGGACAAGCTGCGGGAGCAGCGCGACCGGCAGCGCAATCCCAGGACGCAGCAGATCCCCAGGATCAAACCCGGCCACTCCAACCAGGACCGTTAATGAATGAACGTACCGCCAGCCCCGGGTTGGCCGAAGCAGTCACGGCTGCGCTTTCCACCGTCATCGACCCCGAGTTGAGGCGTCCCATCACGGAACTGGGAATGGTGGACTCAGTGAAGGTCTCCGACGACGGCCGGGTCAGCCTGACCGTCCTGCTCACGATTGCCGGCTGCCCCCTCAGGGATACCATCACCGCCGACTCCGAAAAGGCGCTGGGTGCTGTAGCGGGTGTCACCGCCGTCGACGTGGACCTGAAAGTGATGGACCAGGCGCAGCGGGACGCACTGAAGGAAAAGCTCCGCGGCGCCGGCGGTCAGCGTGGCATCCCTTTCAACCAGCCCGAGTCCCTCACCAAGGTCTTCGCTGTGGCAAGCGGAAAAGGCGGTGTGGGGAAATCCTCTGTCACTGTGAACCTTGCCTGTTCCATGGCCGCGCAGGGCCTGCGGGTGGGCATCGTGGACGCGGATGTCTACGGCTTTTCCGTTCCTGCACTGATGGGAATCAGCCAGGCGCCCACGCGCGTGGACGACATGATCCTGCCGCCCGTCGCCTACGGCGTGAAGGTGATCTCCATCGGCATGTTCGTCACCGGCAACCAGCCCGTGGCCTGGCGCGGGCCCATGCTGCACCGCGCCCTGGAGCAATTCCTCACGGACGTCTACTTCGGCGACCTGGATGCGCTGTTCCTCGACCTTCCGCCGGGCACCGGGGACATCGCCATTTCGGTGGCCCAGCTGCTGCCCAAGGCTGAGATCCTGGTGGTCACCACTCCCCAGGCCGCTGCAGCGGACGTCGCGGAACGCGCCGGCGCCATCGCCACCCAGACGGGCCAGAAGGTGGCGGGCGTCATCGAGAACATGTCCTACCTGGAGATGCCTGACGGCGGCCGGATGGAATTGTTCGGAAGCGGCGGCGGCGCGGTCCTCACCGAAAGGCTGACGGCCACCGTGGGTGCGGAGGTGCCGCTGCTCGGACAGATTCCCCTGGACATCCAGCTCCGTGAAGGCGGCGACACGGGTGTTCCGATCGTTATCGGCCAGCCCGGAACTCCTGCGGCTGCTGCGCTGTCAGGGATCGCCGGCCGGCTGGCATCGGTGCCGCGGGGCCTGGCCGGCATGAAACTCGGGCTTCAGCCGCGCTGACCGGCTGGCCGGTTCCTGGCCCTGGCAAGGGCAGCGCGCGGGTGGATTCCTAGGTGGCTTCGGTATCGTACGGCGCAGCTTCGCCTGCGGGGAGGGACTGCACCACTCGCTGCGGCCGTGCCGGAGCCCCATCCACGGCGGCAACGGCGGCCGCCCCTGAGACAGCAGCCACTGCGGCGGGTGCTCCTGCGCTGACGGGTTTGGAATCGTCCTCGAGCAGCGCTTCCTTGATGATGCGCCGGGGATCGTACTGGCGGGGATCGTACTTCTTCCAGTCGACATCGTCGATGTCGATGCCCACTTCTTCCTTGATCTGCTCACGGGCGCCGGACGCCATGCGGCGGACTTCCTTTACCAGGTTCGCCAGTTTCTGGGTGTATTCGGGCAGCCTTTGGGGGCCGATCACCAGGATGCCGATGAGCAGCAGAAGAAAAAACTCCGGGCCGTTGATTCCAAACACTTTAGGAAGATTACCCTCTCCGGGCTGCCGGTGACGATTTCCGTCCCGCGGGTACAGGCCATGCCTGTGTCACCGGGTAAAGAGGGCCACGATGTTGTTGATCCCGCGCTGCATCCGGGCGCCCAGGGACTCCTCCGCCCCGGACCCGTCCGTTTCGTGGGCCGCGGCGGCCACCCCGGCAGTGGACTGGCTGGCCAGCCGCTGCAGGATCGGCACGGCGTCGTCCGCCTGGTCTGCCGGAAGGTTGGACTCGTACGTGAAGGTGCGGGCGGGTGTCCTGTAGGTCGCCGTCCACGGGGAGGTCCCGCCCAGCTGCAGCGGGCTGTCCAGCTGGCTGGATACAGCCTGGCCCTGAGCGCCGGCAGCGTGCTGCTCGGTGACGGTGGCGTAGTGCGATCCGTCGGTGAGTCGAAGTGACACAGCGGGCTGGCCGTCGATGACCACGGCCCTGGCCGATTCCAGCTGGAAACCCATTGCCTCCAGTTCCGGGCAGGCCCAGCCCTCGGCCCGCAACCTGCCGAGCTGTTCCTCTGTGAGCGTACGGCCATCCGCGGGCGTCTGCGAGGAGACCTGGGAAAGCGCCGCCGAGGTAGCTGCCTGTGCCGCGGTTTCAGGGTCCCCGGCGGCAGCAAAGGCGCCCACGGCGAGGACTCCGGCGGCGGCGACGGTGCTTCCGGCCGTCACGGCCAGCATCCGGACTGCCGTCCGGAGCGGAGGAATGTGCGCGGCGGCAGGCAGTGGCTCTGCAGCCAGCACCGATGTGCGGGCCAGCAGGCGCGCCGTCAGGTCCTCGCTGGCCGGGGGGATGGGTGCCTGGCGCAGCCGCTCCAGGTACTGGCGTTCGCGGCGCATGGCCGAGGCACACTCCTGGCATTCCGAAAGATGGCCGGGGGTTCTCTGGTGCCTGCCGCCGAGGGGGAAACGGGACCTCATGCGCCGATCAGAGGATGCCCGCTATGCGCGGCATGGAAAGCTTGCGCCGCGTCTGCTGCGGACGCGGGTCCCGGTGGGCAAGCTTTTCCCGCAGCATGGTGCGGCCGCGGTGGATGCGGGACCGGACGGTTCCGAGCTTCACGCCGAGCGCCTCCGCCACCTCGTCGTAAGAGAGCCCCTCCAAGTCGCACAGGACCACGGCGGCCCTAAAGTCCGGCGGAAGTTCTTCCAGCGCGGCCTGGACGTCCAGGTCCAGGTTGTTCAGCTCAAAGCTCTGCTCCGGTCCCGGCTCTCGCCCCGGCAGGCGCGACTCCGCGTCCTCGGCCAGCGCATCGAACCGGATGCGGGTCTTGCGCCGTGCCTGGTCAAGGAACAGGTTAGTGGTGATGCGGTGCAGCCAGCCGTCGAGTGTTCCAGGCTTGAAGTTGTCCAGCGACCGGAACACACGAACGAACACCTCCTGGGTGAGGTCTTCGGCGTCGAACTTGTTGCCGGTCAGGCGGTAGGCAAGCCGATACACTTTGGCCGAGTGGTTGGTGACTACCTCTTCCCAGGTGGGACGGACCCACTCGGTGTCGGGATTGTTTGTTGCAGGGACAGGTGCCACAACTGAAGATGACATCGTCCACTCCCCTCGTGGAATGCTAACGCCCGGATACTGTTGACATCACTGATTCGGCGCCGATCACCTTTTGGATGACCGGATAATAATCATTTCAAACTTGGCTGGGAATTTCCTGACTGCCGGACATTTCAGCCGTGGGCGCAACAGCCCGGTTCCACTGCCGTTTCGCCGGGACACAGTAGGCTGTAGGAGACATTCCCCCCTTCCGCCCAGAAAGCGAATATTCATGAGCGCCGACAAGTCCATCAGCTGGTCCTATGCAGAAGATCTGCCCGCTGAGGATGAGGTCATGCTTCGGGCACGGGAGCGCTCCTTCGAACTGGGGGTCACTGCCATCGGGCCGGGTGTCGGTGCTGTCCTCACCGTCCTCGCTGCCGCCTCCAAGGCGCAGACCGCCGTCGAAATCGGCACCGGCGCAGGGGTGTCCGGCGTGTGCCTCCTTCGCGGGCTGGGGCCGCAGGCAGTCCTTACCACCATCGACGTCGACGTCGAACACCTCAAGGCTGCCCGTGAGGCTTTCGCTGAGGCCGGCAGCCCCGCCAACCGCACCCGGACCATTTCGGGCCGCGCCGGTGACGTGCTGCCGCGGCTGACAGACGCGGCCTACGACCTGGTGTTCATTGACGCGGACAAGCCGGGCCTGCCCGGATACGTGGAGCAGGCCGTCCGGCTCCTGAAGCGGTCCGGACTGCTGATCATCAACGATGCGCTGGACAAGGACAAAGTGGCGAATCCGGCCGGACGTGAGGCAACCACGGTGGTCCTCCGGCAGGTGGGCAAGGCCATCCGCGATGACGAACGGCTGGCCTCGGCAATGCTTCCCACGGGAGACGGCCTGCTGGTGGCCGTCAAGAAATAGCGTCCGGGACAGACCCAAAGGAAAGGACAGGGTCCGCAGCCCGGAGCTGCGGACCCTGTCCGGCACGATTATTCGGTAACGCCTACCAGGCATTCCTTGAGGTTTGCCGCTTCGGCAGCGTTCAGTTCGACCACAAGGCGCCCGCCGCCTTCGAGCGGGACGCGCATGATCAGGCTGCGGCCCTCCTTGGTGACTTCCATTGGGCCGTCGCCGGTGCGTGGTTTCATCGCCGCCATGAGGAATTCCCCTCCAATTTGTCCCAGGACTGATCAGCCCGGGCGGGCTGTGTCCGCATGTCGATCAAGCCGCTATGGCGGGTTGCTTTTACCGCCAAGGCTGCGCGTATTCTGAATGCTTTTTGTCCTTGCTTACTTATCATTATCGCGGAATTACCCGCACGTAGCTAATCGATGGACATTTTCGGCAAGCCCATATTCCCGTTCTGACCTGCAGGGAGTTTCCGGAACTAGGGCGGGTAGTCGCCGCCGCCCGGCAATGGCGCCCAGGCCCACAGCCAGACGATCCATACGATCTGGAGCAGCAGGAACATGGTGACCACCGCGCCCCGGTAGGCCCTTGACCTGGACAGCAGCACCGCCCCGAGCGCCAGCGGAAACAGCGGAAGCAGCATGCGGAAGGTACTGGTTTGGGGATGCAGGAATGCCAGAAGGTAGCCCATGTAGCAGGCGCACCACAGCCGGAGTTCGGCGCCGAGGCGCACCACGGGCGGAAGGAACAGCATCAGCCCGAACAGGGCAACGAAAACAAACGGCGCCAGGAGCCCCAGCACAGGACCGAAAAGGTCGACGCCGGTATCGAACCATGGCTTGAACGGCACCAGGTCGTGTCCCCGCCAGGCCGTTTCGGTCTTGGTGTAGGCCCCGAAGTCGCCGGTCGCGGCCCACGCCGCTGCCGGCCAGGCCAGGGCCGCGACGCCTGCAACGGCTGTCAGGACAGCCAGCGCCGCCAGGTCCCCCGCGGAGTGCGCTTCCCCTGCACTTCCGGGCGAATTCGCTCCGCGGGAACGCACGGGGAGGGGAAACCGCTGCAGGAACCGGAAGCACAGTACCAGCCCAAGCATGAGCGCGAAGGGAACGCCCACGGGACGCGACAGGCAGAGCAGCACCACCACCGGAACCGCCCACAGGTACTGCCGGCGCACCACCAGCAGCAAGGCGCCCGCCAGGAGCAGCAGGGACAGCGACTCCGCGTACGGCACCTGCAGCACTGCCGATACCGGGAACGTGGCGAAGAAGGCAACACCCCACAGCGCAGCCGCGTGGGAGGCCCTGTGGCGGAACAGGGTGTAGACCAGCAGTGCCGCTCCCCAGCCGGCCAGCATGGCAATGACGGTGAGTGAGGCAGCCGGGCTCAATCCAGTGAGGCGCCCCAACCCTCCTGCGAGTGCGGGAAACAGGGGGTAGAAAGCCCAGGCGTTTTGCTGCACATCGCCGGTGGTGTCTGTGGGAAGGACCGACGGATAGCCGTTGGCGATCACCTCGCCATACCACCGGGCATCCCAGATGTTGATGAAGTTCCAGTAGTCCGGCTTGGCCGCGAACCAGGGGTTGGGCCCCTGGTGGAGTGCGGCCGCCATGAAGATGCAGGCGCTGGCCAGCCTGGCACTGATGTAGATGGCCGAGACCTGGGCCCACCAGGGCCAGCTGCGCATGGCTGCTCCGGCCCGGCCCGCGAGCGCCTGGGCGGAAGAAGCGATGCCCGTCCTGCGCCGCGCCACGGTACTCACAGGGTGCCCTCGGGGGATGTAGCCTTCCCGCCGTCGGGCGCTCCGGCGGACCCGGCGACGTCCGGTCCCCCGTCGCCGACGGGACGCTGCTCATACGCCTGCAACCGGGCGCGCAACTCCTCCACCTCCTGCTGCCTGGCTGCCAGCTGGTCGCGGAGTTCGTCGAGGACCTGGTCCACCTGGTCCATCCGGTAGCCGCGGAGGCCCAGCGAGAAGCGGACGCGGTCCACGTCCTCGGGGGCGGCACCGGCCGGCAAAAGCACCGGGGGAAGATTGGCCGGCGGCTGCTCGAACCCGCCGTCGAGCAGCACCGGCAACGGCCGGCCGCCGGCACCCTTGGCACGGCGCCCCAGGCTGGCCCAGGCAACTGCCCCCACCAGCACAATGGCAAGGAAAACCAGAAAGAAGCTCACTGTTCCATCGTGCCAGACCGGGCCCGCCGTACTGGACTGCTTGGAAAGCTACTCCGGCCGCTGCTCGCCGTTCAGGGACGGCGTAATGCCCGCCTGCAGGACGCGGTTCACGGCTTCGGCGGGATCGTCCACGAGCTGGATCAGGTCCAGGTCCTTCTCGGAAACCATTCCTTCGGCCACCAGGGTTCCGCGGATCCAGTCGATCATGGGGCCCCAGAATTCGACGCCGAGCAGCACGATGGGGAAGGACGTCACCTTCCGGGTCTGCACCAGCACCATTGCCTCGAACAGTTCGTCAAGGGTTCCCAGGCCGCCGGGGAGCACGATGAACCCCTGGGCGTACTTGACGAACATGGTCTTGCGGGCAAAGAAGTACCGGAAGTTGATGCCCAGGTCCACCCACTGGTTCAGGCCCTGCTCGAAGGGAAGCTCAATGCCCAGCCCCACGGAAACGCCGTTGCCTTCAACCGTGCCCCGGTTGGCGGCCTCCATGGACCCGGGTCCCCCGCCTGTGATGACGGCGACGCCGGCCTCCGCCAGCTTCCGGCCGACCTCGACGCCCATCTCGTAGTAGGCACTGCCCGGTTTGGTGCGGGCCGACCCGAAGACGCTCACCGCCTTGCCGATGTCCGCCAGCGCACCGAACCCCTCGACGAACTCGCTCTGGATTCTCAGGACCCGCCACGGATCCGTATGGACGAATTGCCCGGGCCCCTTGGTATCAAGCAGGTGCTGGTCCGACATCTCCACCGCTGCCTGCTTGCGGCGCAACTCGAGGGGCCCCTTACGGCGCGGCTGGGAATTCTTGGCCGGATCTGCATTGATGCTCATTCCCCTAGGCTAACCTCCCGTGGCAGGTATCTCTTGAATCACGATCCGCAGGAACCTGGGGTGATTCCCGTCATAACCACCCGCAGTTCGCTAGATTCTTCCTATGACTACTCTTGTGCCCGGCGATACCCTCGTTTCCCTGCAGGCCGTCAATAAGCATTACGGCCAGCTGCACGTTTTGAAGGACATTAATCTCCAGGTCCGCAAGGGCGAGGTTGTTGTGGTCATCGGGCCGTCCGGCTCCGGTAAATCCACCCTGTGCCGCGCCATCAACCGCCTCGAAACCATCGAAAGCGGGACCATCAGCATTGATGGGAAGGTGCTTCCGGAGGAGGGCAAGGAACTCGCCCAGCTCCGGGCCGACGTCGGAATGGTTTTCCAGTCGTTCAACCTGTTCGCCCACAAGACCATCCTTGAGAACGTCACGCTGGGTCCCATCAAGGTCAAGGGCGTTCCCAAGGGCACTGCGGACAAGGACGCCATGGCGCTCCTGGAACGCGTGGGCGTGGGGCATCAGGCGCCCAAGCTTCCGGCCCAGCTCTCGGGCGGCCAGCAGCAGCGTGTTGCCATCGCCCGTGCACTGGCCATGAAGCCCAAGGTGATGCTCTTTGACGAGCCCACGTCGGCTCTGGACCCCGAGATGATCAACGAGGTCCTGGACGTCATGATCCAGCTCGCCAAGGAGGGCATGACCATGATCGTTGTCACCCATGAGATGGGCTTCGCCCGCAAAGCCGCGGACCGCGTTGTCTTTATGGCCGACGGCCAGATCGTCGAGGACGACACCCCGGAGGAGTTCTTCACCAACCCCAAGAGCGACCGCGCCAAGGACTTCCTCTCCAAGCTCCTGACGCACTGACATCTGCGCCACCCAACACCCGAACCACCACACTCAAGTTCGCACCCAGGCCGTGACCACGGCCACCAATGAAAGGAATGTCATGAAGGCATTTACCAGGCGGAAGTCATTCTTCGTGGCGGCTACCGCTGCCCTCGCCCTGTCCCTGAGCGCCTGTGGGGGCGGCGGCACCGGGACCACTGCTGATCCCACTGTGGCGGAAAAGCCAACTTTCGCAGCCGGCACTACCATGGAAAAGCTGTCGACGGCCGGCAGCATCAAGATCGGCACCAAGTTCGACCAGCCGCTGTTCGGCCAGGTGGGCCTTGACGGCAAGCCCGTCGGCTTCGACGTCGAAATCGGAAAGCTCATCGCCGCAGAGCTGGGAATTCCCGCGGACAAGATCGAATGGTCCGAGACCGTATCCGCCAACCGCGAACCCTTCATCGAGCAGGGCAAGGTTGACCTGGTGATCGCCACCTACACCATCAACGACAAGCGCAAGCAGGTTGTCGACTTTGCCGGCCCGTACTACGAAGCCGGCCAGGCCCTGATGGTCAACAAGGACAACGACACCATCAAGACCCCCGAGGACGTCAAGGGCAAGAAGGTCTGCTCGGTGACCGGTTCCACCCCCGCCGCCACCATCGTGGACAAGTACGGGGCAGAACTCGTTCCGGCGGCAACCTACTCAGCCTGCCTTGAACCGCTGCGCAACAAGCAGGTGGAAGCGATCACCACGGACAACGTGATCCTGGCCGGCTTCGTGGACAAGGAGCCGGACGCCTTCAAGCTCGCCTCGGACGAGACCTTCACCAAGGAGCCGTACGGCATCGGCCTGAAGAAGGGCGACACCGAGTTCCGCAACTGGATCAACGACCAGCTGGAAAAGTTCGAGGAGAACGGCTCCTACGAAGAGGCCTGGGAAGCAACGGCAGGTTCCGTCATCAAGACGGCTCCCGACCTGCCTGAGATTGACCGCTACTAAACCAGTCGCCCGTTGCCGGGGCCGCTTGCCGGCCCCGGCAACGTCCGCTTTCCCGTCCACGCCCACAGCCGAAGGATCCAATGGACGTCATTCTTGAAAACCTCCCTCTGTATTGGAACGGTTTTCTCCGCACACTTTTCCTTTCCGCCGTTTCCGGGGTCATCGCGCTGGTGCTCGGCACCCTGCTCGCGGCAGCCAGGGTTTCCCCGGTGGCTGCGCTCCGTGGCTTCAGCACGGTTTACGTGGAGGTACTCCGCAACACTCCACTGACCATTGCCTTCTTCTTCGCAGCGATCGTCCTCCCCCGGCTCGGGGTCAAGTTCGAACAGTTCGAAATCGCCGCAATCATTGCGCTCAGTACCTACACCGCAGCGTTCATCGCCGAAGCTGTCCGCTCAGGTGTCAACAGCGTCCCGGTGGGGCAGGCGGAAGCCGCCCGCAGCATCGGGATGAAGTTCGGCCAGGTCCTGAACCTCATCATCCTGCCGCAGGCACTGAGGACGGTGGTCCCGCCGCTGATCAACATCCTGATCGCCCTGGTCAAGAACTCCTCGGTGGCCGGCGCATTCTTCGTCCTCGAGCTGTTTGGCTACGGACGCCAGCTGGCCAACGCCAACGGTGACGCCGTGATCGCCGTCCTGCTGGGCACTGCATTCTTCTATCTGCTCCTCACCGTTCCGCTGGGCATCCTGGCCAGCACGGTGGAACGAAAGGTGGCGATCGCCCGATGAGCTCCGTCCTTTACGACGTTCCGGGTCCCAAGGCCCGCCGTATTTCCCTGATCGGGTCCATCGTGGGCTCGCTGCTGATCCTGGGCCTGCTGGCGTGGATCGTCATGACCCTTGCCCAGCAGGGCATCTTCGAAGGCAGGCGCTGGCAGATCTTCACCCGCGCCGACGTCTGGACGCTCCTGGGCAACGGCCTGGGCGCAACACTCAGCGCTGCTGCCCTGGCGGCCGTGATCGCATTCCCGCTGGGCCTGCTGCTGTGCCTGCTCAGGATTTCGGATGCAGCCTTCATCCGGATTCCCATCCGGGTGGTGCTGGAGTTCCTCCGCGGCATGCCCGTGGTCCTGATGATGCTGTTTGTCCTGCTGGGTTTTGGCACGTCACCATTCATCGCAGTGGTCACCGGACTGGTGCTGTACAACGCAGCGGTCTTCGCCGAAATCATCCGTGCGGGCGTCCAGTCCCTGCCGCGGGGGCAGCGGGAAGCAGGCCTGGCCATCGGCCTGACCAGCTTCAAGTCGCGCATGCTCATTGAGCTTCCGCAGGCCATCCGCCGGATGATGCCATCCCTGGTGGCACAGATGGTGGTGCTCCTGAAGGACACCTCGCTCGGCTATATCGTGGCATACGGCGAGCTGCTGCGCGCCGTGCAGGTGATGGCGGACTTCCTGGGCACGCAGTTCCTGTTCCCCATCTTCTTTGTTGCCGCGGCGATCTATATCGCCATCAACATCCTCGTCTCCAGGCTTGCCGTCTGGATCGAGCGCCGCGGCTCCAAGAAGGCAGCCGGAGGTGTGGCCAAGGCTGAACCTGAAAAGGCCGAAGCCCCGGTTCCCTGACAGTTCCAAACGAAATGGCCCGGACCAGCAGGTCCGGGCCATTCCCGTTTAACCCGGAAGGCTTCTATCGCGCGCTTGGCCCCGCCAGCCAATCCTGCAACGCCGCGAGGCACTTGCGGATGGCGTCGGCATGGACGTGTTCATTGTCCTTGTGCGCCAGCAGCGCATCCCCCGGGCCGAAGTTCACGGCCGGGATGCCCAGCTCGCTGAAGCGTGCGACGTCGGTCCAGCCGTATTTGGGCTTGGGTTCGCCTCCCACGGCGGCAATGAAGGAGGCCGCGGCCGGATGCTGGAGTCCCGGCCGGGCGCCTGCCGCGGCATCGGTACGGACAACGTTGAAGCCCTCCAGCAGGCTGCGCACCACCGCTTCCGCCTGGTCGGGCGTCTTGTCCGGGGCAAACCGGTAGTTGATCTCCACCACGCACCGGTCCGGGATGACGTTGCCGGCGGTTCCCCCGTTGATCCTCACGGCGTTGAGGCTTTCGCGGTAGTCAAGCCCGTCAACGGTGATGGTCTGCGGCTCGTAAGCTGCCAGCCGGGCCAGGATGGGCGCCGCGGCGTGGATGGCGTTGCTGCCCATCCACGCCCGGGCCGAGTGCGCCGCCTCCCCCACGGTTGTTGCTTCGAAGCGGCTGGTACCGTTGCAGCCGCCTTCTACCGTGCCGTCTGTGGGTTCCAGCAGGATGGCAAAGTCACCGTGCAGCAGCGGTCCGTGATTGCGGACCAGGCGGCCCAGGCCGCTCTTCACTGCTTCCACTTCCTCGTTGTCGTAAAAGACGAAGGTGACGTCCCGCCCGGGCTGAGCGCCGCCGTCGAACATGGTTGCTGCCAGTGCAAGCTGCACCGCAACGCCGCCCTTCATGTCGGTGGCACCGCGGCCGTACAGGACCCCCACCCCCGGGACGCCGGACTCCCAGGTGGAAGGCACCGTGCCTTTCGCGCCCTCGGCAAGCGGCAGCGGGACGGTGTCCAGGTGCCCGGCAAGGATGACCCGCTCGGAATGCCCCAGCTCGGTGCGGGCGATGATGGCATCACCGTCGCGGACAACGGTGAGCTGGGGGACCTGCAGGAGGGCCGCTTCGACAGCGTCCGCGAGTTCTTTCTCGTTCCCGGAGACGCTGTCTATGTCCATGATGGCCGCGGTCAGCAGCGCCACGTCCTGCCGCAGATCCAGCCGGGGTGGCACAACTTGCCGGCGGGATTCCTTGGTGGAGAGGGTGGAAGCGGGGTCCGGAGCGGTTTCGGCAGTCACGAAGCCAGTCTAGTTCGAACCCGGAGCCCGGCCCTCGATAGACTGGAGCACATGACTGAGACCGCTTCTTCCGCCGTGCCCGAAACCCTGAACTCCCCCACCGACGAACGCTCCGCCTATGGCTTCGGCGTGGCCACCGTCGCCACCGCCAACGGCGAGGCAACGGTGCTGGACGTCTGGTTCCCCGCACCGGCCCTCGGCGTTGCCGCCGAAAACCTGCGTTCAGTGGAGAACGCCGACGAGGCCCTGACGCAGATCGCGGAAAACGGCGCCGACGAGGACCGCGGCACAGAGCAGAAAGTGGTCTTCGTCCAGGTCAACCTCGACGAGGCTCCTGCCGACACAGCCGACGCCTACCTCCGGCTCCACCTGCTCTCACACCGCCTCGTCCGGCCCAACACCATCAACCTGGACGGCATCTTCGGCAAGCTGCCCAACGTCGTCTGGACCAACTTCGGCCCCGCCGCAGTGGAGGGCTTCGAACTGACCCGCGCCCGGCTCCGCCGCCGCGGCCCCGTCACGGTCTACGGCATCGACAAATTCCCGCGCATGGTGGACTACGTGGTCCCCGCGGGTGTCCGCATCGCCGACGCCGACCGCGTCCGCCTCGGCGCCCACCTCGCCGCTGGCACCACGGTCATGCACGAGGGCTTCGTGAACTTCAACGCCGGAACACTGGGCACCTCCATGGTGGAGGGCCGCATTTCCGCAGGCGTTGTCACCGGTGACGGCAGCGACGTGGGCGGCGGTGCCTCCATCATGGGCACGCTCTCAGGCGGCGGCAAGGAAAAGATCACCATTGGCGAGCGGGTGCTGCTGGGCGCCAACTCCGGCGTCGGAATCAGCATTGGTGACGACTCCGTGGTGGAGGCCGGACTGTACGTGACGGCAGGAACCCGCGTCCGGGTACCGGGTCCCAAGGACGAGGTGGGTGAGGACACCACCAAGATCGTGAAGGCCGCGGAACTCTCCGGGGTCCCTAACCTGCTGTTCCGCCGCAACTCCACCACCGGTGCCGTGGAGGTCCTTCCCCGCAAGGGCCAGACGGTGGAACTGAACGACGCACTCCACGCCAACTGACATCCCGGTGGCACGCAGACGCGGCCTGCACCGCCTTGCGGTACTCCTGCTGGTCCTCGCCCTGGTGGCCGGCGGCATCTACTCGGCTGTGTTCTTCGTGCAGCGCTCCGAGACCCTCGTCTCGGAGCGCTGCACTGCCGTGGTGGGCGAGCGGAGGGCTGAGCTGGCTCCCGACCAGGCTGTCTATGCCTCGCTGATCACCGCCGTCGCGGTCCAGCGCGGGCTGCCGCCGCGGGCGGCAAGCATTGCCCTGGCCGCGGCCATGCAGGAGTCCAAGCTGCGGAACATCGGCCACGGCGACCAGGCCGGTCCGGATTCACGGGGGCTATTCCAGCAGCGGCCGTCGCAGGGCTGGGGCACTGAGGAACAAGTCATGGACCCCTACTACGCCGTCAACGCCTTCTATGACGCGCTGGTCCGGATTCCGGGCTACGAAACCATGGAAATCACCGACGCCGCGCAGCAGGTCCAGCGTTCCGCGTACCCCACCGCCTACGCCCAGCACGAGGACATGGGCAGGTTTTTCGCCTCGGGCCTGTCCGGCCAGACACCGCAGGCTGTGCACTGCACGCTGCGTTCCACCGAATCAGCCGGTGACGCCACAGCTGTCTCCGCCGAACTGGACCGTGCCTATGGTTTCCTGGGCAGCAAGGTTGAGGGGCAAACCGTGGTGGTAGAAGCCACCGGCAGCCAGGCCTGGTCCGTGGCACACTGGGCGGTGGCAAACGCCAAGGGCCTGGAGGTAACCCAAGTGGAAGTGGCAGGACGCAGCTGGGACCGCGCGGAACGCAACGGCTGGCAGGAATCTGCGGCCTCCGAGGGCGAGGTCCGGATCACCGTGGCGGCGCAGGACGCGTGAAGCTCCAGCCGCTCCGGCTAAACTTCGGCCACCCCGGCTAAACGAGAATTTCGACCACGGGCTGCACGTAGCTCCGGAAGAGCTCCGGCTGGCTCATGAGCTTGCGGCTCATGATGATCTTGTCCGGTTCCAGGTACCACGCGCGGTCCTCGTTGAGCGGCAGCTCAATGATGCTCAGCGTGAAGTCACGTGAATCCCGGCCCACCTCCAGGAGTCGGTCGTCCACCATGTCCTCCAGCAGCTGGTTGGTTCCGCTGGCAACCCGTTCCGCCTCCAGCTCCGCGTATTCGCTCCGCCGTTCGCGGGCCCAGGTGAGGGCTGCGCCAAAATGTGCCTGCAGGACGCGCTGGAGTGCCGGTGAGTTGCCAAACGCGGCGAAGTCGGGCGGCGTGAGTTCGGGCGAAGTCTGGGGGTAGGCCTTGAGGAGCTGCTCCCACCATGCCTCCCACTCCGTCTTGAGCGCACTGATGCCACCCACGTCAGCCGTCAGGTGTGTATGGTCAGCGGGACGGATCTTGGGCGAGGCATGCGACAGTGCCGGGTGGCCGGCGCCGTTCAGTCCAGCGGTATCGCGGACGTACAGTGCGATCATCATGGGCCCGGACGTGTCCGTGGTGATCCGCCAGCCTGTACCCGTTGCCTGATGCATCCCAAATCCCTTCCCTGACGCGCCTCTGCCGGGTCTGGTGATCCGGTTCTGCGCCCTCTCCCGGCTATCAGTCTATTCCCGCTCCCTGCCCACGTTAACGCCCCTGGGCTTCCAACCCGTCAAGGTGCCGCTCCAAAACGCCGCCGACCATCTGCGCGGTCATCCACCCGGGGTGGAGCAGGGCGTGCAGGCACAGCCCGTCAAGGGTGGCCAGCAGGCGCTCGGCTTCCAGCACCAGGCTGTCCTCCGCTTCCCCCTCCGGCACCAGAGTGGCCACCACTTGGCCAATGATGGCGGCCACTTCCCGGTGGCTCCGGTCCGCAACCGGGGCGAGGAAAGGCCTGATCCTGGCGGCGTTGCGGAAGGCAAGCCAGGCACAGGCGTCGAGTGCCCGTGCCTCGTCAAGGGGCAGGGCGCCGCCAAGCAGGGCCAGTACCGCCGCACGCTGCCCGCTGCTGCCATGGGCCGCAGCCGCGAGGTGGGCCTGGCCGTTTCGCAGCCGCCCCACGATGCGGTCCACCACCGTGCCGAAGGAGTACGCGAGCAGTTCGTCACTGTTAGCGAAGTAGTGCCGCACCGAGCCGACGGCCAGGCCGGCCTCGTCCGCAACTTCTCGAAGCGATGCCCGTTCCAGCCCGTCCACTGCGATGATCCGCAGGACCGCTTCCACAACATCCTGGCGGCGGGCATGGGCGTCCACAAGTTTAGGCATCCCTCTTATGTAGCACACTTGTGCTTCCAAGATGACCGGCGGGACCTGGCCTGCCCGAATCCGGAACGCGACGCCGGCAGCATGCCCCGTGGGATAGCGTGGAGGCATGAAAATTCTGGTTACCGGGGGAACCGGTTACATCGGTTCCCACACTGTTCTTTCCCTGCAGGAAGCCGGCCATGACGTGGTGGTCATCGACAACCTGGTCAACTCCAGCGAAGAGTCCCTGCGCCGGGTGGCCGAACTCAGCGGCAAGGCCGCCGAATTCCACCACGTCGACCTGGTGGACGAAGCCGCCGTGGAACGTGTCTTCGCCGGCAGCGCCATCGACGCCGTCATCCACTTCGCCGGCCTGAAAGCCGTGGGGGAATCAGTCCAGGAACCGCTGAAGTACTACTACAACAACCTGGTGGGCACCCTGAACCTGATCCGGGTCATGGACCGGCACGACGTTCGCTCCTTCGTGTTCAGCTCCTCCGCGACCGTCTACGGCGAACACAACCCCATCCCCTACGTCGAGAAAATGGAAATCGGCGCCAACAACCCCTACGGCCGCACCAAAGAACAGATCGAGGACATCCTCTCCGACCTCGGCGCCGCGGACCCGCGCTGGCACATAGCACTGCTGCGCTACTTCAACCCCGTCGGCGCCCATCCCTCCGGCCGTATCGGCGAAGACCCGCAGGGCATCCCCAACAACCTCGTCCCGTTCATCGCCCAGGTCGCTGTCGGCCGGCGCGAGAAGCTGATGGTCTTCGGCGGCGACTACGACACCCCGGACGGCACCTGCCTGCGCGACTACATCCACGTGGTGGACCTCGCCCAAGGCCACGTCGCAGCCCTGAACCACGTCGCAGACCGCGCCGGCGTCTTCCGCTGGAACCTGGGTTCCGGCAAGGGCTCCTCCGTCCTGGAAGTCCTGCGTTCCTTCGAGAAGGCAGTCGGCAAGCCCATCCCCTACGAAATCACCGCCCGCCGCGCCGGGGACCTGCCCGCCTTCTGGGCAGACGCCACCTCGGCACTGGCCGACCTCAGCTGGTCCACCACCAAAACCGTCGACGAAATGTGCGAAGACCACTGGCGCTGGCAAAAGAACAACCCCAACGGCTACATGTCCTGATTTCGCAGCCCGACTTACCGCAGCACAACGAAACGGCCGCCCACCTGGAGAGGTGGGCGGCCGCCGTCTTAATGGGTCCACGCCGGCGAGGGACCCGAACCGAGCTTGCGAGGTTTGGGAGCCGGTGGATGGGCCCACACCGGCGCGGGACCCGAACCGAGCTTGCGAGGTTTGGGAGCCGGTGGATGGGCCCACACCGGCGCGGGACCCGAACCGAGCTTGCGAGGTTTGGGAGCCGGTGGGGACTAGCGTGCCGGGTAGTCCCGGGCCGGTTCGCCGATGTACAGCTGGCGCGGCCGGCCGATCTTGGTGTTGGGATCGCTGATCATTTCCCGCCACTGGGCGATCCAGCCGGGCAGGCGTCCGATGGCGAACAGAACGGTGAACATCTTCTCCGGGAAGCCCATGGCCTTGTAGATCAGGCCGGTGTAGAAGTCCACGTTCGGGTAGAGCTTGCGCTGGATGAAGTAATCATCGTTGAGCGCCTTCTCTTCCAGGCGGAGGGCGATGTCCAGCAGTTCGTCATTGCCGCCGAGCTTGCTGAGGATCTCGTGCGCGGTGGCCTTGACGATCTTGGCGCGCGGATCGTAGTTCTTGTAGACACGGTGCCCGAAGCCCATAAGGCGGACGCCGTCTTCCTTGTTCTTGACCTTCTCCATGTAGTCCTCGGGCTTGAGCCCCTCGGCCTGGATCTGGCGGAGCATCTTCAGTACGGCTTCGTTGGCACCGCCGTGGGCCGGACCGAAGAGGGCGTTGATGCCTGCGGAGACGGAGGCAAAAAGGTTGGCGTTGGACGAGCCCACCAGGCGAACGGTGGAGGTGGAGCAATTCTGCTCGTGGTCCGCATGCAGGATCAGGAGCAGGTCCAGGGCCTTGGCCACAATTGGATCAACTTCGTACTGCTCGGCCGGCAGGCCAAAGCTCAGGCGCAGGAAGTTCTCCACCAGGTTGTGGGAGTTGTCCGGATACAGCATGGGCTGGCCGATGGACTTCTTGTGCGCGTAGGCGGCGATGACCGGCAGCTTGGCCATGAGCCGGATGGTGGATACTTCCACCTGCTCGGCGTTGAACGGATCCAGCGAGTCCTGGTAGAACGTGGACAGCGCGGACACGGCGGAGGACAGGACGGGCATCGGGTGGGCGTCGCGCGGGAATCCGCCGAAGAAGCCCTTCAATTCCTCATGCAGCAGGGTGTGGCGGCGGATCTTCTGGTCGAACTCTTCCAGCTCCGTGGGGGTGGGCAGGTTGCCGTAGATCAGGAGGTAGGACACCTCGAGGAAGCTGGAGTGCGCCGCCAACTGCTCGATGGGGTATCCGCGGTAGCGCAGGATGCCCGCGTCGCCATCGATGTAGGTGATGGCCGAGGTGGTTGCCGCGGTGTTCATGAAGCCGGGGTCAAAGGTGACTGCACCCGTCTGCTTCAGCAGCTTGGAAACGTCGTATCCTTCGTTTCCTTCAATAACCGGGATGCGCGGGAGCTTAAGCTCTCCACCTGCGTGCAGCAGGGTCGCAGCGTTGTTGGTCTCAGTCATGGAGTCCCCTTCATGAGGCTTCTGGGCCTCTGTCGAAAGCTTGATCCAATATCAGGTGAGCCGCGCACTGACCCTGAGGACACAGGTTCCAACACCCGGGCTGCCTTCTTGTAGAAAGCCACCATTGATCAGTTAAAAAGTACCGCCCCTTGGCGGGTGTCACTAATCCGAGACAACCCGATTTCCCCTAAAATGCCCACGATGTGGCGCGAGTCACACGATTGTTACGGGGACTGGATGCGCTCCCGCCTAGCGGAGGCGGTCCACCGCAGCGTCGATCCGTTCATCGGTTCCGGTCAGTGCAACCCGTACATAGCCGTTACCGGCATCGCCGTAGAAGACCCCGGGCCCCACCACAATGCCGCGCTCAGCCAGCCTTGCCACGGTATCCCACGTGTTCTCCCCCGCCGTGGACCAGAGGTACAGCCCGGCGTCGGAATCCTTGATCTCCAGGCCGAAGTCCAGGAGCGCAGGAACCAGCCGCTCCCGGCGTCCGCGGTACAGGTCTTTCTGGGCCTCGACGTGGGCGTCGTCGCCAAGCGCCACCCGCATGGCTTCCTGCACGGGATAGGGAACGATCATGCCAGCGTGCTTGCGGCTGTTGACGAGGTTGGGCATCAAGTCCGAATCGCCGGCCACAAAGGCGGCGCGGTAGCCTGCAAGGTTGGACTGTTTGCTGAGCGAGTAGACGGCGAGGAGGCCCTGGTGCGAGCCCCCTGCCACGCGCGGGTCCAGGATGCTGGGCACCGGCTGGCCGCCGCGCTGGACGTCCCAGGTTCCCCAGCCCAGTTCGGCGTAGCATTCGTCCGACGCCACCACGGCGCCCAGTTCGCGCGCCTGCGCCACGAGCGCCTTCAGGGAGTCGGCGTCGCGTACACTGCCGGTGGGATTTCCGGGGGAATTGACCCAGACCAGGCGCACCCGCGAGCGGGTGGCGTCGTCAAGCTCGTCCAGGTTGTCCGACGCCACAGAGGACGCCCCTGCCAGCGTTGCACCAATATCGTACGTCGGGTATGCCACCCTGGGGCGCACGACGACGTCCCCCTGCTTCAGGCCAAGCAGCAGCGGCAGCCACGCGACGAGTTCCTTGGAACCGACCGTGGGCATGACGTTGCGGGGGTCCAGCCCGGCCACTCCGCGGCGGCGCTCGAACCAGCCCGCGATGGCTTCCCGCAGCGCGGGCGTGCCGTGGACGGTGGGGTATCCCGGTGCGTCAGCAGCAGCCTTCAGCGCATCCTGGATAAGTGCCGGAGTGGGGTCCACCGGCGTCCCGATGGACAGGTTCACCACTCCGCCAGGGTGCTCCGAAGCCTTCGCGAGGTACGGCGCCATGGCCTCCCACGGATAATCGGGCAGGTCAAGGCCGAACGAATTCACTGCTGCAGTCACCTTCCCGCGGGCGTCAGTGGTCTTGGTTCTGCGGCGGCAGGGCGGCGATCATCGGGTGGTCCTTGCCGGTGTTGCCGATCTTGGCGGCACCGCCTGGGGAACCGAGGTCGTCGAAAAACTCCACGTTGGCCTTGTAGTAGTCGGCCCACTCGTCCGGAGTGTCGTCCTCGTAGTAAATTGCCTCAACGGGGCATACGGGTTCGCAGGCGCCGCAGTCGACGCATTCGTCCGGATGGATGTACAGCGAACGCTCACCCTCATAGATGCAGTCGACGGGGCATTCTTCAATACATGCCTTGTCTTTGACATCTACACACGGCTGCGCGATTACGTACGTCACGTCCCTGGCCTCTCCACGTTGGTTCCGGCAACCCGCCGGTTCTTGCATCCGGCAGCTGCGGCCGGACTCTTGACATCTGAGCCTATTATCTCCCAGCCCGTTCCCGCGAACCTAGCCGGGACCCCTAGTATGAACTGGTGAGTCAGCCGCCTACCCCTGCAGGGTTCCTTGCCGCAGCCGAACCCGGAACACGGGTGGTGGTCCGCTACCGGGTCGAGGACGGCCTGACGGACGCCCTGGGTCACCTGGTCTCCTGCGACGCCGGCGCCTGTACAGTCCGTACCCGGCAGGCCGACGTCGTGATTCCCCTTGACCTTGTGGTGGCTGCCAAGCAGGTGCCCCCGGCGCCTGAACGCCGCAAGCCCCGCGCCTAAGGCATCCTCACGCCGCCGTCGTGCTGGGATGGCGGGGTGACCGGATTAAAACGGAAAAGCCGGGACGTGCGGCGGTATTACCGCCTGCCGTCCCGGCATTTCCGTTACAGAGTTTTTGTCCAGATATGGCGGACTAAACCGCCGGGTCGCCGTATCTGGACAAAACTCCTTAGGCCTTGGCGCGGGCGCGGTTGGCCTTGGCGCGCTCGTTGGTGTCCAGGATGACCTTGCGGATGCGGATGGCCTCCGGGGTTACCTCAACGCACTCGTCCTCGCGGGCGAATTCCAGCGACTCTTCGAGGGTCAGGTCACGCGGCGGGGTCAGGTTCTCGAAGGTGTCGGAGGAAGCGGCACGCATGTTGGTGAGCTTCTTTTCCTTGGTGATGTTGACGTCCATGTCGTCGGCGCGGGAGTTCTCGCCCACGATCATGCCCTCGTACACCTCGGAGGTGGGCTTGACGAAGAACGAGCCGCGCTCCTGCAGGTTGATCATGGCGAACGGGGTGACCACGCCGGCGCGGTCAGCAACCATGGAGCCGTTCGTACGGTACTCGATGGGGCCGGCCCACGGCTCGTAGCCCTCGGAAATGGACGCCGCGATGCCGGCACCGCGGGTGTCCGTGAGGAACTTGGTGCGGAAGCCGATCAGGCCACGGGCCGGAACAATGAACTCCATGCGGCACCAGCCGGTGCCGTGGTTGGCCATGTTGGTCATGCGGCCCTTGCGGGCTGCCATGAGCTGGGTGACTGCGCCGAGGTACTCTTCGGGCACGTCGATGGTCATGTGCTCCATCGGCTCGTGGATCTTGCCGTCGATGGTCTTGGTGACAACCTGCGGCTTGCCGACGGTCAGCTCAAAGCCTTCGCGGCGCATCTGCTCAACCAGGATGGCGAGCGCGAGCTCGCCACGGCCCTGGACTTCCCACGCGTCGGGGCGCTCGGTGGGGAGCACCTTGATGGAGACGTTACCGATCAGTTCCTTGTCCAGGCGGTCCTTCACCTGGCGGGCGGTGACCTTGGCACCCTTGACCTTGCCGGCCAGCGGGGAGGTGTTGATACCGATGGTCATGGAGATCGCGGGATCATCCACGGTGATCAGCGGCAGCGGCTGCGGGTTCTCGACGTCGGTCAGGGTTTCACCGATGGTGATGTCCTCGATGCCTGCGACGGCGACGATCTCACCGGGGCCTGCGGATTCAGTCGGGACGCGCTCAAGCGCCTTGGTGGCCAGGAGCTCGGTGATCTTGACGGTCTTCAGCTCGCCGTTCTGGCGGGCCCAGGCAACCTGCTGGCCCTTGCGGAGGGTGCCGTTGTAGATGCGAAGCAGGGCGAGGCGGCCCAGGAACGGCGAGGCGTCCAGGTTGGTGACGTGCGCCTGCAGGACACCTTCCGGGTTGTAGGTGGGGGCCGGGATGTGCTCAATGATGGTTTTGAACAGCGGTTCCAGGTCCTCATTGTCCGGAGCGGAACCATTGGCGGGCTGCTCGAGGGAAGCGCGGCCAACCTTGGCAGCGGCGTAGACCACGGGAACTTCAAGGACCTTGTCCAGGTCCAGGTCAGGAACTTCATCGGCGAGATCCGATGCCAGGCCCAGGAGCAGGTCCATGGATTCGTGGACCACTTCGTCGATGCGGGCGTCGGGGCGGTCGGTCTTGTTGACCAGGAGGATGACCGGCAGGTGCGCGGCAAGGGCCTTGCGGAGCACGAAGCGGGTCTGGGGCAGCGGGCCCTCGGAGGAGTCCACGAGCAGCACAACGCCGTCGACCATGGACAGCCCACGCTCCACTTCGCCGCCGAAGTCGGCGTGGCCCGGGGTGTCAATGACGTTGATGGTGATGGTCTCACCGTTGGAGGACGGACCGTTGTAGGCCACGGTGGTGTTCTTGGCCAGGATGGTGATGCCCTTTTCGCGCTCCAGGTCACCGGAGTCCATCACGCGGTCTTCAAGGTGGTTGTGCTCGGCAAAGGAGTTGGTCTGCTTGAGCATGGCGTCGACCAAGGTGGTCTTGCCGTGGTCAACGTGGGCCACAATCGCGACGTTGCGCAGGTCACTGCGCGATGCAGTGGCTACCGCGGTGTTGGTGGTGGTTTCAGACATGCGTAATGGCTCGATTCAGTGGAGTCAGCTGTTGTATCGCGCCAATTCCTAACCGGAACGCACGACGGATCAGGCCCTTTGCACAGGGCGCCTTCCCCTATCTTACCGGCACCAGCATTTATTGGCCTAAAAGGGAAAGCTGGCCAACCGGAACAGTATCCAAACACGTACCGGATGCCTTACCGGCCGCGGCATCAAAAGTGATTGGATTAACCCGCGTACATGCCGCATGATTACTGTTGATGAGCAACGAGAGTCCCGGGAGAGGCAGGTCCCTCCTGCGCCGGGCGCTGGGGCGCTCTGTAGTCCTCGGACTGGCCGCCACGATTGTCCTCGTTGCACCGGGACAGCCGTCGATGCCCGTCCCCGCAATCCCCGGCGGTGTGCGGGTCGCAGTTCAAACCGGTGCAATGCCCGAGGGCACGCCGCCCCGACTGCTTAGGGCCGTGCCGGTTCCCGGCCAGCCGGCCGCCGCTCCATACCGGCCGCATCTGGACTTGCCCAAGTTCGTCGAAGGAATGGCGATCCCGCTGCCCGGCTCCATCTACCGGAATCCCATCAGTGGCCGCAACGAGGTGGTTGTGCCGAACATCAGCAGGACTGCTGTGCTCATAGGCGACTCCCAGTCGGCGCCGGCGCACGGATGGCCAAGGCAGGCACTCGCGGCGTTGGGCTACCAGGTCCACTTTGCCGGATTAGGCGGGACAGGTTACGTCAAGGCAAATGGCGGCGTCGGCAACTATATCGACGCCCTCGAGCGTGGTGACTGGCTGCTCCCGGTGGGCACGCCGGCCCTGGTGGTTGTCCAAGGCGGCGGGAACGATGCCGGGAGCGGGGCAACGGACGCCCAGATTACCGGCAACGCCAACAGGCTTCTCCACGCCTTGAAGTCCAGGTATCCGGCCACGCAAATCGTCGTAATAGGGACGCTGGGGCGCGGCGCGGGCAACGGCGGCGGGCGACGAACCCAGGTCGATGCGCTGCTGGGAACCATTGCTGCCCAGCACGGCCTCACATTTGTCAGTGTGGGCGACTGGGTGAGCAGGTACAAGTTGACCAGTCGCCTGGCAGATGCAGTACACATGAGCGTCGAGGGACACAACGCCCTTGGAGTCCTCCTGGCACAGCGGCTGAGGGAACTAAAAATCCGGGACCTTGCGGCAACCAAGGGCACCGTGTCCGCCCGTTCGGGCGACCCTGAACCGATGGGCTGATGCCGCTTGGAAACGGCGGCATCAGCCCAGTCAATCCGACCGCTACGCCACTTCGGGCGGCAGCATCAGCTTCGCGCCCGGGATGGCGTTGAGGAGGGCCTTGGTGTAGTCCTCCCGCGGCGATTCGAAGACCTCGTCGGTGGAACCGGTCTCCACCAGGCGTCCCTTTTCCATGACGCACACATGGTCTGCGATCTGGCGGACCACGGCGAGGTCGTGGGTGATAAAGAGATAGGTCAGCCCGAGGTTCGACTGGAGGTCCGCGAGCAGGTTCAGGACCTGCGCCTGGACCAGCACGTCCAGGGCGGACACCGCTTCGTCGCAGATGATGACGTCAGGGTCCAGCGCCAGGGCGCGGGCAATGGCGACACGCTGCCGCTGCCCGCCCGAGAGTTCGTTCGGATACCGCTGCATGGCTGACTGTGGCAGCGCCACCTGGTCCAGCAACTCCCGGACCTTCTTCTCCCGGCTCGCACTGGTGCCGATCTTGTGGACCCGCAGCGGCTCCTCGATGGTACGGAAGATGTTGTACATCGGATCCAGGGAGCCGTAGGGGTCCTGGAAGATCGGCTGAACCCGGCGGCGGAACTTGAACAGCTCTGCCGCCTTGAGCTTCGAGGTGTCCACGCCGTCAAACAGGATCCGCCCATCCGTGGGCTTTTCCAGCTGCAGCACCATTTTGGCCACAGTGGACTTGCCGGATCCGGACTCCCCCACGATCGCCGTCGTGGTTCCACGCTGGACGTCGAAGCTGACCCCATCCACGGCCGCGAAGTCCGTGGACTTCCCCAACCCCTGGCGGAGTTTGTAGACCTTGCGCAGGTCCTGGATCTCCAGGACGTTGTCCGCTGCCGCTGGCTCTGCAGCAGGAGCCAGCAGGTCCGATGCCTCCACACCCTGTTCCTTCGCCGCCTGGATGCGGCGGCTGGCCAGCGACGGAGCGGACTCCACCAGTCTCTTGGTGTAGGGATGCCGCGGGTTGCGGAGCAGTTCCAGCGACGGACCTGCCTCCACTACCCGGCCCTGGTACATCACCACCACCTTGTCCGCCCGTTCTGCCGCCAGGCCCAGGTCGTGGGTGATGAGCAGCACCGACGTGCCCAGTTCGGTGGTCATGGTTTCAAGGTGGTCGAGGATCTGGCGCTGCACCGTGACGTCCAACGCGGACGTCGGCTCGTCGGCGATCAGCAGGCGCGGCTGGCACGACAGACCGATGGCAATCAGGGCGCGCTGCCGCATGCCGCCGGAGAACTCGTGCGGGTACTGGTTCGCACGCCGCTTGGCGTCCGGCAGGCCGGCCTCGGACAGCACCTTGGCGATGTCCTCCGGTCCGCTGGGCCGTCCGTTGGCACGGAGCGTTTCGCGGACCTGGTAGCCGATCTTCCACACGGGGTTCAGGTTGGACATGGGGTCCTGCGGAACCATGCCGATGGTGTTGCCGCGAAGTTCGATCATGCGCTGCTCGCTGGCGTGGGCAATGTCCTCACCGTCGAGCAGGATCTGGCCGCCGGAGACCCGGCCGTTGTTGGGCAACAGCCCGATGGCGGCCAGTGCAGTGGTCGACTTGCCGGAGCCGGACTCCCCCACGATCGCAACTGTCTCGCCCGGCATGATGGTCAGGTGCGCGTCGCGGACAGCCTGGACGTCGCCGCCGCTGGTCTTGAATGTGATGGCGAGGTCGCGGATTTCCAGCAGCGGTTTAGTCCCCGTGGTGGCGGCCTCTTCGATGCGGACGTCTGGAGTAGTCATCTCTTTATCTCTCATCGCTGGCGGCTCTTGGGATCGAGGGCGTCACGGACGGCGTCACCGAGCATGATGAAGCTGAGCACCGTGATGGACAAGGCCGCTGCCGGATACAGCATGATCTCCGGACTGGTCCGGATAGAGGCCTGCGCCCCTGCAATGTCATTACCCCAGGACATGATGCTCTGCGGCAGGCCGATGCCCAGGAAGGACAGGGTTGCCTCGGCCACGATGAAGACACCCAGTTCGAGCGTTGCCAGCACGATGATCGGGGCCAGGGCGTTGGGCAGCACGTGCCGCACCAGCGCTCCGAACCTGGAGACCCCCAGCGCCTGGGCGGCGGTGACGAAGTCCGCGTTGCGCACTTCGATGACAGCGCCGCGGGTGATGCGGGCCATCTGCGGCCATGCCAGGAGGGAGATAACGAACACCACCGTCCAGACGCTCTTGTTCTCGCGGAAGAAGGGCAGCTGCGTGATCACCAGCGCGCCCAGAATCAGCGGCAGCGCGAAGAAGATGTCACCCAGGCGGGCAAGGACCGAATCCAGCCAGCCGCCGTAGTACCCGGCCAGCGCACCGATGGTGACGCCGATGACCAGCACGCACAGCACTGAAAGGATGCCAACGGACAGGGACGCCTGCGTTCCGTGGATGACCCGTGAATAGACGTCGCAGCCCTGGAAGGTGAAGCCGAACGGGTGTCCGGCGGTGGGACCGCCCTCCGAGTTGGCCAGTTCACAGCCCTCGTTGGGCGGCACTGAAGTGAAGAGACCGGGGAAAAGGGCCACCACGGTCAGTGCCAGGATGAGCAGCACCGAGATGATGAAGAGCGGACGACGGCGGAGCTTGCGCCATGCATCCGCCCACAGGCTGAGCGGTGCCTGGTCAGTCTTGACGGCGTCAGTTGCCAGGAGCGGCGTTTCATCGATGGGAGCCACGAAGTGGCTGTTGTTACTGGTCATAGCGGATCCTCGGGTCAAGCCAGGCGTACAGGAGGTCGACGAGCAGGTTGGCCACCACGAACACCAGCACCAGCACGCTGACAATGGAGACGATGGTGGGTCCTTCACTGCGCAGGACTGCCTGGTAGAGCTTGTTGCCGACACCCGGAACGTTAAAGATGCCTTCAGTGACGATAGCGCCGCCCATCAGGCCGCCAAGGTTGGCGCCGAGGTAGGTGACGACAGGGATCAGCGAGTTGCGCAGGATATGGGCCATGACCACCCGCGGCCGGGAAAGGCCCTTGGCGGTGGCAGTCCGGACATAGTCCGCGTTCATGTTTTCACTAACGGAAGCGCGGGTCAGGCGGAGGACGTAGGCAAAGGACACGAGGCCCAGGACGACGGCGGGCAGCAGCAGGCTGCCCCAGTCCGCATTCGCCCCGACTGTCGGTTTGGCCCAGCCCAGCTGGACACCGAAAACGAGCTGGAAGACGAAGCCCAGCACGAAGGTGGGAACTGCAATGACAACCAGGGACGCCACCAGGACGGTGGAATCGAACCAGCCGCCGCGGCGGAGGCCTGCGAAAACACCAAAGGCGACGCCGAAGATCGCCTGGATCGCCAGGGCCTCGATGGCGAGCATCGCCGTGACAGGAAAGACCCTGGCGAGGCTTGCCGCAATGGGCTGGCCGGTGAAGTCGTTGCCCAGGTTGAAGGTGAAGAGGTTTTTCAGGAAGAGGCCGTACTGGACCCAGAAGGGTTCGTCCAGGTGGTACTGGCTGCGCAGGGTATCAATGACTGCCTGCGGTGGCTGGCGGTCGCCGAAGAGCGCCGCGATGGGGTCGCCGGGCAGTGCGAACACCATGTAGTAAACGAGAAGTGTGGTGCCGAGGAAGACGGGGATCACCTGGAGCAGTCGGCGCAGGATAAAGCGGACCACGGGATCACCAGCCTTCGGGAAGGGAAGTAAACAAGTTCATGGGTGCCTTCCTGCCGTGCAAGCCAATGGGGGCCCGGCCGTGACCGGACCCCCATCTGCCTGGCGGCAAGTGAGTTCTGGAACTACTTAGCCGTGATATCGAAGTAGCGGATACCGCCGTTCCAACCGGTCTCGGCCTTCACAACGTTGTTGCTCCATACGATCGGCCGTGCCTGGTCCCAGAGCGGCAGGCCCGGAAGATCCTCAAAGAGGATCGCCTGTGCCTCGTTGAACTTGGCGTTTGCTTCTTCCGTGGTCTTGGCGGCGAGGCCGTCCTTGAGCAGCTTGTCGAACTCGGGGTTCGAGTACTTCTCGTAGTTGGAGGAGGCGTTCGTGGCCCACACGGGTCCCAGGAAGTTGTACAGCGACGGGTAGTCGCCCTGCCAGCCGGCGCGGGTCAGGCCGGGAAGCTGCTGGGACTTGCGCAGGTTCAGCACCTCTGCGAACTTCGCGAAGGGCTGGATTTCAGCCTGGATGCCCAGGTTGTTCTTGAAGCCGTTGGCTACAGCGTCGATCCATTCCTTGTTGCCGCCGTCGGTGTTGGAGGCAATCTGGAGCGGCTTGGAATCGTCGTACGGCTGGATCTTCTCGGCCTGTGCCCACAGGTCCTTGGCCTTGGCAGCGTCGAACTTCAGCACTTCGCTGCCCTTGATTCCTTCTTCAAAACCTTCGATCACCGGCGGAACAAAAGCCTTGGCCGGGGTGCGGGTGCCGTTGAAGATTACCTTGGCAATTTCCTCACGGTTGATGGCGTAGGACAGTGCCTGGCGGCGGAGCTTGCCGGCTTCACCCTGGAAGTTCGGGTTGTACGGCGGGATGTTCAGTGTGGAGTTGGTGGCCACGGGCTTGGTGGCGTTTCGGTCCGGGAAGTCGGTGACGTAGGTCTTCAGCGCGTTGGACGGAAGAACGTCGGTGACATCCAGGTTGTCGGACTGCAGGTCGGTGTAGGCCGGGCCCGGATCCGTGTAGAACTTGAAGGTGACGCCGCCGTTCTTCGCTTCGCGGGGACCGCTGTAGTCAGGGTTCTTCACCAGCGAGATGGACTGGTCGTGAACCCAGGCGCCTTCCTTTTCCATCTTGTACGGACCGTTGCCCACCGGGTTTTCACCAAAAGCCTTCGGGTCGGCAAGGGCGGCAGAGGGAAGCGGGAAGAATGCCGAGTAGCCAAGGCGCAGCGACCAGTCAGCCTCAGGCTGGGCCAACTTCACCGTGATGGTGGAGTCGTCCTTTGCCACCAGCCCGGACATGGTCTCGGCGGTGGGGGCCGGGGTGGTAGTGGTCTTGCCGTCCGCACTGGTTTCCTGGGTGACGGCGGAGACTTCCTCGTAGCCCTCGATGGACTCGAAGAAGAAGCCGTTGTTCTGCAGGTTCTTCGAGTTTGCGGCGTAGTTCCAGGAGTCCACGAAGGTCTTGGCAGTAATTTCCTCGCCGTTAGTGAACTTCTGGCCCTGCTTGACCTTGATGGTCCAGTTCTGGGCGTCATCGGATTCGATGGATTCCGCCAGGGCGTTGACCGGCTTGCCTTCGGCGTCGTAGGTCCGCAGGCCTTCGAAGAGCAGCTCGACCACGCGGCCGCCATACACTTCGTTGGTGTTTGCCGGCAGCAACGGGTTCTGTGGTTCGTTGCTGTAGGCGGTGATCACCTTGTTGGGATCGCCGGTTGAGTCGCCGCCACCTTCAGTGGTGCCGCCTCCAGCGCCGCACCCGGTCAGGGCAAGAGCGGCGATTGCCATGATGCCCAGTGCTTTGGAAGTGCGCGTGAAACGCATTCCGCCTCCTATGAGTTGTGGGAGATGTCGAGGGAATTCTTGTGCTTCCCCGCAGGTCGGACGCAGCTTTCACACTGTGACGCAGCCTACATATGACGATTAGCCTAACTGCACGAAGTCCAAATACTGGTACTCCGTTGCCAAACCGTGACCGGGGCGCTCCAGTGCGGTGCCCGGTAAACGGAAGTTGTGCAAGTCACATGCTACTCGCGAGTAGCCCTTCCGGCTAATCGGTTTAGTGAGCGCTCACAACTAGGCGGCGAGGAAAGGCTATCCAACTCGCCGCAACTATCCGGCCAGGCGCCAGTCCCACACATTCCACCAGACGCCCAGCGGGCCGGAGCTTGATTTCACGCCGGTGATTCGGGGGCCGAAGGCGGTGGTGCCGATGGTTTGGTAGAGCGGGAGCCCGTAGGCGTTCTCCCAGATCTGCTTGTCGATCTCTGCGAGCAGTTCGTCCTGCTTGCCGAGGTCAGTGGTCCGTGCGAGCTCTGCCATGGCCTTGTCGGCGTCGGCGTCCGAGAAGCCGTTGAAGTTACTCCCTGCGCCCGTCCGAAAGATTTGTGGCACGCGGCTCACACCGGCGCTGCTGCCGATCCAGCCCAGCAGTGCGGCGTCGTGGCCGTCCTCGCCCAAGGACCGGGCCCAGTCGGCGCTGCTTTGCCCGCCGTCCTCCACCCGGAATCCTGCAAGCGCCGCCGAGTCCCGGATCAATGCGAATGCCTGGGCGCGGTTGGGGTTGTCCCGGTTGTAGAGGATCCGAACGGTGGGTGTTTCCCCGTCCAGAAGGTCCTTTGCGGCCTCGATGTCCACTTCGGCGAATTCCGAGGAGCCGTTGTTCCTGGCGGTGTCCTCATACTTGGGCTGCACCGGCAGGAAGACATGGGAGTCGAGCGGCTTTGCGTCCGGCTGCAGGTTCCCCACCACGGCTTCGACGATGGCCTGGCGCGGGACGGTCTTGAGGAATGCCTCACGGACCTCCCGCCTGGCAAACGGGCCGGAGAAGTTGAGGTCCAGGTGGTCATAGCCGGACTGGTCGTACCGTTCGAGGGTATTGCCCTGCTCCGCCAGGCCTGCGAACACATCCTCGTTTCCGGCTGAGGGCTGAGGCGAGATAATGTCCGCTTGCCCGTTTCGCAGGGCGTCGACCGCCGCCGGGAGGGCACCCGTGAACCGGACATTGATCTCATCCAGCCACGGTTCTGATCCCCAGACGTAATCCCGGTTGCGGACAAGCCTCATGGAGGCTTCGGGAACGATGTCCACCACGATGTACGGGCCACTGGAGAGGTACAGGGCGGGATCTTCGGGAAGGGCCTTGGTGTCGAAGCCCGAGTTCCAGAAATCGCTGACCGCCTTCAGTTCCGTGTTGACCGCGGGCTTTTTGGGATCCCCCCGCGGTGAGTCGCGAATCAGTTCAACAAGGTCTTCCTCATCGTTCAGCCCGCTCTTGGCGGCAACGACGTGAGCCGGGAGGCCGACGTCGAAGGCTACTTCCCAGTCAGCGTAGGGGGTGGCGTACTCGAGGGTGATCGACCGCCCGTCTCCCCCCAGTTCGGGAAAGACCGTGCCGGCCAGCCCGCTGGTGTCCGATGCAGTGGAAAAGTACCTGGTGCCGGTGCCCGATATGGGGTCGGCGTCGTCGAAGTAGCCCGAACCTGCCGCCCAGCTGAGAAGGAGGTCACCGGCATCGATGGCCTCGCCGTCGGACCATTTGACGCCCTCGTTTACGGTGTACTTCACCTTGAGGGGCTCGTCCGACACCTTCTCGAACCGGCCGAACTTGTCATTGCGCACCACCGCGGCCTTGTCGTCCAGGTAGTAGAACCCGGAGTGGGTGATGTAGCCGATCTTGGAATTGATGTCCGTGTTGCCGTCGGCGCTGTACGGGTTGAAGGAAGAGAACGCGTTGACTTCGGCCACCGTGGCAACGCCGCCCCGCTTCGCCTCCCCCACGATCACAGGGGCAGTGCCGCCGCCGCCGGAGCAGCCCGAAAGCACCACCACAGCCGCAAGGGCTGAAGTGACATAACGCATCAGACGCCCGACCGGCATGCCGCCTCCTTGTGTTTTCCCTCCGGGGGAAGGGGACCTGGAGCTGCCAGGATCACGCCCTACATAGTCAGGATAAGGTGTCCGCCCAGGCAGACGCCGGACCGGCTCAGACGTTGAAGCGGAACTCCACCACGTCGCCGTCGGCCATGACATATTCCTTGCCTTCGATGCGCACCTTGCCGCGGGACTTGGCCTCGGCCATGGAACCCGCCTCGACGAGGTCCTCGAAGGAGACCACTTCGGCCTTGATGAAGCCGCGCTGGAAGTCCGAATGGATGACGCCCGCTGCCTGCGGCGCGGTGTCCCCCTGCTTGATGGTCCAGGCGCGTGCTTCCTTGGGGCCCGCCGTGAGGTAGGTCTGCAGGCCCAGTGTGTGGAAACCCACCCGTGCCAGCTGATCGAGGCCGGACTCGTCCTGGCCGTTCATTTCCAGCATTTCCCGGGCTTCTTCCTCGTCCAGTTCCACAAGGTCGGCCTCGAGCTTGGCGTCCAGGAAGATGCAGTCTGCTGGGGCAACCAAAGCACGGAGTTCCTCCTGCTTTTCCGGGCTGCCCAGGATTGCCTCGTCCGCGTTGAATACGTAGATGAAGGGCTTGGCCGTCAGCAGGCCGAGCTCCTTGAGGTGTTCCATCTCCAGCTTGTCGCTCTTGATCGAGGAGTAGATGGTGTCGCCGCGTTCAAGGACTGCCTGGGCAGCCTTTATTGCCGCGAGCTCTGCGGCCTCCCGCTTCTTGATCTTGACCTCTTTTTCGATCCGGGGGATGGCCTTCTCGATGGTCTGCAGGTCGGCGAGGATGAGCTCGGTGTTGATGGTTTCCATGTCCGAGCGCGGGTCCACCTTGCCGTCGACGTGGACGACGTCGGGATCGTCGAAGACGCGGACTACTTCGGCGATTGCTTCGGCTTCACGGATGTTGGCCAGGAACTGGTTGCCGAGGCCTTCGCCTTCGGACGCGCCCTTGACGATGCCGGCGATGTCCACGAAGGAGACTGCTGCGGGCAGGATACGCTGCGAACCGAAGATGCCGGCCAGCTTGTCGAGGCGGGGGTCGGGCAGGTTCACGACGCCGACGTTCGGTTCGATGGTGGCGAACGGATAGTTCGCGGCCAGGACCTGGTTGCGGGTAAGTGCGTTGAAGAGGGTTGATTTGCCGACGTTGGGCAGTCCGACGATGCCAATAGTAAGAGCCACGAGCATTGATTCTACCCGCAGGGCGTCCCCCGCCTGTACCCGCGGATGTCACTGCCCTCGATTGTCCGACCCCCATGCCACAGTGAGGGCATGGATGTTTTTGCGTTGATTCTGGCCTTGTTCATGCTGCTGCTCGGCGCCCTTGCCGGTGCTGCTGCCACCTACTTTGTGCTGCGGAAAAGCTCCCATGCCCTGGAGGCGGACTTCGACGCTGTCTCGTCCAGGCTCTCAGAGGTCAGCGCGCAGTTCGCAGCGGCCGACGCCGAGCGCCGGCTTTTGGCGGCACAGAACCGGGAGCTTGGCGAGGCACGGACGCAGGACGGCAGCGTGCTGCGCGCGCTTGCGCCGGTGGCGGAGAAGCTGTCGGCGGTACAGCAGCAGGTGGCCCTGTTGGAGCGCGACCGGGTGGAACAGTACGGCCAGCTTGCGCAGCAGCTGCGGGAGGCCCGGCACTCGGATGAACAGCTGATCAGGTCCACGCACGCGCTCGAGTCGGCATTGCGCTCAAACAGCGCCCGCGGACAATGGGGCGAGGTGCAGCTGCGGCGGGTGGTGGAAGCATCGGGGATGCTCCGCCATGTCGACTTCGTTGAGCAGCTTCACAGCGCCGGCAGCGATTCGTCTGTCCGCCCTGACCTTGTGGTCCAGCTTCCCGGCGAAAAGCAGCTGGTGGTGGACGCCAAGGTTCCGCTGTCGTCCTACCTGGAGGCCCAGCAGCTGGGTGCCGTGGATTCCCGGCCCGGGCAACAGGGGCGGACGGTGCAGGCGGATGGCCGGTCGCAGCAGGCGCTGCTGGCTGCCCACGCGAAGGCCCTCCGTGCGCACGTGGATGCCCTTAGCAACAAGAAGTACTGGGATATCCCGGGCAACTCGCCCGAACTGGTGATTTGCTTTATCCCGGCTGAATCCATCCTGGCAGCTGCCCTGGCCGCGGACGCGGAACTCCTGGACCATGCCTTGTCCAGGAACGTGGTTCTGGCCTCCCCCAGCACCCTTCTGGCTGTCCTGAAATCAGTTGCCTTCACGTGGCGGCAGGATGTCCTGACGGACAGCGCCCGGGAACTGTTCGACCTTGCCCGGCAGCTCTACGACCGGATGGGAACGCTCGGCGAAAACGTCAGCAAGCTGGGCTCATCCCTGAAATCGTCGGTGGACCGCTACAACGCGATGGTGGGAACCCTCGAGGCGCGGGTGCTGCCTACAGCACGGAAGCTGAACTCCCTGGAGGAGTCCGGCCTGGCTGCTCCGCCGGCGGTGGAAGCCACGCCGCGTGCCCTCTCGGCTCCTGAGCTTCAGCAGGATGAGGCTGCAGCCTAGGAAAGGGCAAGGCAGCCTGGGAAAGGCAAAAGAACCGGAGCGGGCCCCGCAGCTGTAAGCTGCGGAGCCCGCTCTATTCTTTCAAGCGCCGTTGTTCAGCTGCGCGGCCTGCGCCCGCCCAGCGCACGGCTGACATCCCCGGCCTGCTTGAGTGTTGCGCGGAGTTCCTTGGGCAGCGAGAACAAGAGGTCCTCTTCAGCGGTGACTACTTCCTCCACTGTGCCGTAGCCGTACTCGGCCAGCAGCCGGAGCACGTCCTGCACCAGGACTTCGGGAACGGATGCCCCGGAGGTTACGCCCACGGTAGCCACGCCCTCGAACCAGGCCTCGTCAACCTCGTTGGCGAAATCCACCCGGTAGGAAGCCTTGGCACCGTATTCGAGGGCCACCTCCACGAGCCGGACGGAGTTGGAGGAATTGGCGGAGCCGACAACGATCACCAGATCCGCCTGCGGCGAGATCTTCTTGATGGCCACCTGCCGGTTGGTGGTGGCGTAGCAGATGTCGTCGCTGGGCGGATCCTGGAGCGTGGGGAAGCGCTCCTTGAGCAACCGGACCGTCTCCATGGTCTCGTCCACACTGAGGGTGGTCTGCGAGAGCCAGATGACTTTTTCCGGATCCCGCACGGTGACCTTGTCCACCTCGTGCGGGCCATTGATGATCTGGATGTGCTCCGGCGCTTCGCCCGCCGTGCCTTCCACTTCCTCATGCCCGTCGTGGCCAATCAGGAGGATGTCGAAGTCATCCTTGGCAAACCGCACGGCTTCCTTATGGACCTTGGTCACCAGCGGGCAGGTGGCATCGATGGTGCGCAGCCCGCGCTCCTCGGCTGACTCGACCACCGCGGGAGAAACACCGTGCGCCGAGAAGATGACCAGGGCGCCCTCAGGCACCTCATCGGTTTCATCCACGAAGATGGCGCCCTTTTCCTCCAGGGAGCTGACAACGTGGACATTGTGCACAATCTGCTTCCGCACGTACACCGGCGGGCCGTAGTGTTCCAAGGCCTTTTCGACGGCGATGACCGCGCGGTCCACCCCCGCGCAGTAACCGCGGGGCGCGGCCAGCAGCACCTTCTTGTTTCCGAGCACGGGGGCTGCAGCTGCTACTTCCTCCGGGGAGCGGCGCCGACGCGGGATGGTGGGCATCGAAAGGGAAACAGCTGAGGAGGTCATTTCTCCATGCTACCGGGTTGCCCCCGAGCGGCTCCGCGATGCGATCCCGGCCACAGCGCCAAGCAGCACCAGCACGCCGCCGGCGAGGGCTGCAGCAACGGTCCAGCCCGTGAAGTCTGCGGTGGCCGCGGCCACGAATTCGTTCCGGAACATGTTGGCCACGTCGTTGCCGGTGTCCGTGGCCAGTGCCCGCGCCGAACCTATCTGCGCACCGAGGGCCCACAGCCCCGCGAGCACCAACCCGCCGAGCCCGGCGCCCACCAGTACTGTCCAGCGCCGGCGGGCCGCGACAAGGGCAAGGAGGAAGGCGATGCCCGAGCCTGCTGCAAGCAGGTAGCCCATGGGGGTGTACGTAGCCAGCCGCTCCGTCCATTCCCGCTGTTCGGGCTGGCCAACGTTGATCAGCGTCTCCCCCGGCGGATCCAGCGGCAGCCTGGTGGCGCGCGAGATCTCCTCAACCCCCAGTGCCACCAGCGGTGCTACGTCCAGGGTCAGGGAGGACACGGATCCGGTAGCGCCGGGGTCAGCAGGAGCCTGCGGAAAACTTAGCCGGTGGCTCTTGCGAAGGGTCTCTTCCCAGGCCGCCGGATACCCCGGCAGGCCGGCCAGTGATGTGGCGGCGTCCTCCAGCACCGGCTGGACAAGGTCAGCGAGGAACCCGGGGACTGCGCTGGTGTCAATGGTTCCTACGGCCGCCGTGGCCAGCTGCTGCTGGAACTCCGAGTTCCTTCCCAGCGGAGCCGCCAGTTCCACGAAACCGTCCTCCTGGACGAGGTTGCGGTCAAGCCAGATGGCCGGGACGGCCACGGCTGCCAGCAGGACACCCAGCACGGTGGCAACGGCGGAAACAAAAGTGCGCACAGCAGGTCCTTCGTCGTTGTTGGCGGTAGACCCATCCTAGGCAACGATCCCGGCGGGATTCTGTCAGTCCCGCATGCTACAGCTTATGGATAAGGTTGAATGACCGCCGTACGACAGACGAAGGACCCCATGCCCGCAGCTCCAGCCCCGCAAGGGCGTTTGCATGTCTGACCAGGCTTCCCTTCCCGGCACCGCACCCTCGACGCTGCCCGCGACGGCTGCTGAAACCACCCCGGACAACCCCTGGCCGCTGCAGTTGCTCTCGCAAAAGCTCAAAGCCCACATCGACAGGACCCCGTCCGCGTGGGTGGAAGGCCAGGTCATCGAGCTGAACCGGCGCGGAAGCAACGCTTACCTGACGCTGCGGGATGTTGATGCGGAGGTTTCCCTGCCCGCCTCGGTCTGGACCAAAATACTGGAACGCCAGAACCTGCCCCTTGAACGCGGCTCCCGCGTGGTGGCCCTGCTGAAGCCCGAATTCTGGATGAAGACCGGCCGGCTCAACATGCTGGTCCGGGATATCCGGCCGGTGGGCCTCGGAGACTTGCTGGCCCGGATCGAACGGCTCCGGCAGGCCCTCTCCGCCGAGGGGCTTTTCGCCGATTCCCGCAAAAAACCCCTCCCCCTGCTGCCGCACCGGATCGGCCTGATCACCGGCCGAGACTCGGACGCCAAGAAGGACGTCCTGCAGAACGCTGCGCTGCGCTGGCCTGCGGTGGAGTTTGAAATCAGGGAAGTGGCCGTCCAGGGCAACGCCGCTGTCTCTCAGGTGGTCCGTGCCCTCCGCGAGCTCGATGCCCACCCCGTGGTGGATGTCATTGTGATCGCACGCGGCGGTGGCGCGCTCGAGGACCTGCTCCCGTTCAACAGCGAGGAACTGATCCGCGCCGTGGCGGCGGCGGCCACCCCTGTGGTGAGTGCCATCGGGCATGAGGCGGACCGGCCGCTGCTGGATGACGTCGCCGATCTGCGTGCCTCCACGCCCACGGACGCAGCCAAGCGGATTGTTCCCGAGGTCTCCGAGGAGCTGGCAGGCGTCCGGCAGGCACGGGAACAGCTGCGCCGCTGCATGGAACGCCTGGTGGACCGGGAATCGGACAGGCTGGCCTCGTTGCGCTCCCGCCCCGTCCTGGCATCTCCGGAAGGACTGGTCACCGTCCGGGCCGAGGAGATCGAACGGCTGCTGCGGCGGTCGTCGGCTGCCGTGAACTCCACGGTTGTCCGGGCCGCGGACCAGTTGGAACATCTCAAGGCGCAGGTGCGGGCGCTGTCGCCGCAGAAGACGCTCGACCGCGGGTACGCCGTCGTCGAGCTCGCAGGCCGGCAGGCCGCACCCACCGCGGT
>NZ_JBNHFD010000018.1:0-54410 GCF_059089865.1 Arthrobacter sp. Y3221157 | reverse complement strand
GCCGCGGCCGATGCCTCTCAGTGACGGCCGGCGTCGTGCCCGTGTCCGTGGCGGGCGGCCTCTGTCCAGATGGAGGGCGAAGATCCTACTGCGCACGTCCGGCGTGGTGCTTGGGGTCTTCCTTGCCGTCACCGGACGGATCGTTGCCGCCGGTGCCGCAAGCTCCCGGGCCAAAAGGGCGCGGAAGCGGCTGAACAAAGCCGTAGCAGCCGTGGCCCAAAAGCTGATCGTGGAGCCGGTGGAGGTGGAGGTGGCCAGGCTCGCCGCCTTCAACGCCGCCTTGAGGCGTGCCGGGGAAAGCTAGGAACGATCCCGCGGGCCGGCCGCTACCGCTGCCCGCCGGCACCCTCCAGCGCGGCCGCGGCGTCACGGACCTTGATGAGCGTCCGCAGGTTGCGCGTTGTGGTGGCTGACTTGAACTTTGCCTTTGCCGAGAGCTTGCTGAAGGGGCTGTCCAGCGTTCCGCCGGCCGGTGCCAGCCAGGCCAGGGCTTCCGGGCCGAGCCGCTGCTGTTGGTTGCCCTCAAGGGCGGCACCGGCGGCGTCAAGGTCGTCCAGCACCTTGGGGTCCGACGACAGCGTGATGTAGGTATGGGTGGACTTGTCGTCCGCCGGCCAGGGGCATGCTTCCACCAGCGCAGCCACCCGGGCTGCGTCCAGGACCACCACCCAGGCCTCGTAGCCGAAGGCGGTGCGGAGGCACTCTTCGCATTCGCGCTTGACGGCACCGGCATCACGGCTGCTGGCGAGCACCACGTTTCCGCTGGCCAGGAGGGTCTTTGCGTCGGCAAAGCCGCAGCCGTTCAGGGCCTCGCGCAGATCCGCCATCCTGATATTGATCCCGCCCACATTGATGCCGCGAAGGAACACCGCATAGCTGCCCATGGGCACAGCCTAGCGCCCGGGCATGGCGCCGGCCGGGATCTGTCAGTCGCTGTTCTTGCGCAGGGCCTCGGTGAGGATGCGCCCGGCGTTGCACACCACTTCCGCGTGCAGCCGGCCGGGCTGGCGGGTGAGCCGCTCGATGGGACCGGAGATGGACACGGCGGCGATCACGCGGCCCGACGGCCCGCGCACCGGTGCAGAGACGGAGGCGACCCCCGGCTCACGTTCGCCGAGGCTCTGGCCCCAGCCCCGGCGTCGTACGCCCGCCAGCACGGTGGGCGTGAAACGGGCGGACTGCAGGCCCTCCAGCAGTCGGTCGTGGTCCTCCCAAGCGAGGAGCACCTGCGCAGCTGATCCTGCCTTCATGGACAGCTGGGTGCCGACCGGAATGGTGTCGCGCAGGCCGATGGGGCGTTCCGCCGAGGCCACGCATACGCGCCAGTCGCCCTGGCGGCGGAAGATCTGCGCGCTCTCGCCGGTGGCGTCCCGGAGCTGCATCAGGACAGGTCCAGCGGAGGCGATCAGGCGGTCCTCGCCCGCCGCGGACGCCAGCTCAACGAGCCTGCTGCCCAGGACGAAGCGTCCCTGGATGTCCCGGCTGACCAGCCGGTGGTGGACCAGCGCAAGTGCCAGCCGGTGGACAGTGGGCCGGGCCAGGCCGGTGGCAGCCACCAGCTGTGCGAGGGTGGTGGGGCCGGCCTCGAGTGCATCAAGCACCTGGGCAGCTTTATCAATGACACCGACTCCACTAGAATTGTCCATGTAATGATATTGCCGTCTCAATATCTGAGATGCAAATCTTCCGGGTGGCGCATGGTGAAGCCGTCCTGATTCAGTTGGAACAATCAATCACAACAGCAGTGAAGGGAGCTGGCCATGGCAAAGACATTGGCCGAGAAAGTCTGGGACGCGCACGTGGTGCGCAAAGGTGACGGCGACGGAGCCAACGCCCAGCCCGACCTTCTCTTCATCGACCTTCACCTGGTCCACGAGGTCACGTCGCCGCAGGCCTTCGAAGGCCTGCGCCTGGCCGGACGCAAGCTGCGGCGTCCGGATCTGACCATTGCCACGGAGGACCACAACACTCCGACGCTGGACATCGACAAGCCTATCGCCGACCTCACCAGCCGCACCCAGATCCAGACCCTGCGCAACAACTGTGCCGAGTTCGGCGTCCGGCTGCACAGCCTGGGCGACGCCGAACAGGGCATCGTGCATGTGGTGGGCCCGCAGCTGGGGCTGACCCAGCCCGGCATGACCGTGGTCTGCGGCGACTCCCACACCTCCACCCATGGTGCCTTCGGTGCGCTGGCGATGGGCATCGGGACGTCCGAGGTGGAGCACGTGATGGCCACCCAGACACTCTCCCTGAAGCCGTTCAAGACCATGGCGATCAACGTTGAGGGCACCCTCCGTCCCGGCGTTACCGCCAAGGACATCATCCTTGCCGTGATCGCCAAGATCGGCACCGGCGGTGGCCAGGGCTACGTTCTGGAATACCGCGGATCAGCCATCCGCGCCCTGTCCATGGACGCCCGGATGACCATCTGCAACATGTCCATCGAGGCGGGCGCCCGCGCCGGCATGGTGGCACCGGATGAAACCACGTACGCCTACATGAAGGGCCGCCCGCACGCGCCGGAGGGCGCCGACTGGGACGCCGCCGTCGAATACTGGAACACGCTGAAGACCGACGACGACGCCGTCTTCGACGCGCAGGTGGACCTGGACGCCAACACCCTGGAGCCCTTCGTTACCTGGGGCACCAACCCGGGCCAGGGCGTTTCGCTGTCCGAATCCGTGCCGTCGCCGGAGGACTTCGGCGACGAGAACGCCAAGGCGGCAGCGGAGCGCGCCCTGCAGTACATGGGGCTTGAGGCCGGCACGCGCATGAAGGACATCCGCGTCGACACCGTCTTCCTGGGTTCCTGCACCAACTCCCGGATCGAGGACCTCCGTGCAGCGGCTGACATCATCCGGGGCCGGGAAAAGGACCCTCAGGTCCGCATGCTGGTGGTTCCCGGGTCCGCACGGGTCCGCCTGGAGGCCGAGGCCGAGGGCCTGGACCGCGTGTTCAAGGACTTCGGTGCCGAATGGCGCTTCGCCGGCTGTTCCATGTGCCTGGGCATGAACCCGGACCAGCTGGAGCCGGGGGAGCGCTGTGCCTCCACCTCCAACCGCAACTTCGAAGGACGCCAGGGCAAGGGCGGCCGCACCCACCTGGTGTCCCCGGTGGTGGCCGCGGCAACAGCCGTCCGCGGCACGCTCAGCTCGCCGTCGGACCTCGGCCCGGCCCCTGAACCGGCGGCCAAGCCTGCCGGAACCGCCATCCGCACCGACGCAGCCTAGGAGCCAGCCATGGAAAAGTTCACCAAGCACACCGGCGTCGGCGTCCCGCTGCGCCAAAGCAACGTCGATACCGACCAGATCATCCCCGCGGTCTACCTCAAGAGGATCACCCGCACCGGCTTCGAGGACGCCCTGTTCTCCGCCTGGCGCAAGGATCCTTCGTTCATCCTGAACCAGGAGCCGTTCAAGGCCGGTTCTGTCCTGGTGGCCGGCCCGGACTTCGGCACGGGCTCCTCGCGTGAGCATGCGGTGTGGGCCCTGAAGGACTACGGCTTCAAAGCGGTCCTTTCATCGCGGTTCGCGGACATCTTCCGCGGCAATTCCGGCAAGCAGGGACTGCTCGCCGCGCAGGTGGCCCAGGATGATATCGAGCTGATCTGGAAAGAGCTGGAGAATGCTCCGGGCACCGAAGTTACAGTGGACCTGGAGTCCAAGACAGTGGTGTGCGGCAACATCGTGGCGCCGTTCGAGATCGACGACTACACCCGCTGGCGCCTGCTGGAAGGCCTGGACGATATTGGGCTGACCCTGCAGCACGAGGCAGACATCACGGCGTACGAGGCCACCCGCCCCGCCTTCAAGCCGAAAACCCTGCCGGCCAGGCTTTCCTGACCGCTCCAGAGCTTCCGTCCGCAGTACCCGGGCCCCGCCACACCACGTCGGCGGGGCCCGCGTATTTCGGTTCGGTAACACGACCTCCTATGCTTGGGTGGAGCCTTTGCAAGGATTTGGGGGCGAGTAATCGTGAGGAAACCGGTATATGAGTAGTGTTCTGACAATCCGCGGCGGAGTCCCGCTTACAGGCCGCGTCAGCGTCCGGGGGGCAAAGAACCTGGTTCCCAAAGCCATGGTGGCCGCGCTGCTGGGCAATGAACCGTCGGTGCTGCGGAACGTCCCGGAAATCAAGGACGTGGAGGTAGTCACCTCCCTGCTGCAGCTGCACGGCGTCACGGTGGTCAAGGACCCCGTCAACGGAGATCTCACCCTTGATCCCAAGGATGCGAAGACGGCGCCGAGCACGGCGATCGACGCCCACGCCGGCGATTCCAGGATTCCCATCCTGCTCTGCGGACCCCTGATCCATGCGATCGGCGAAGCTTTCATCCCGGATCTGGGTGGCTGCAAAATCGGCGACCGCCCCATCGACTACCACCTGGATGTCCTGCGCCAGTTCGGTGCCGTGGTGGAGAAGCGTCCCGGCGGTATCCACATCTCCGCCCCCAAGGGACTTCACGGCGCCAAGATTTCCCTGCCGTACCCGTCGGTGGGTGCCACGGAGCAGGTGCTCCTGAGCGCCACCCGCGCCGAAGGCATCACCGAGTTGTCCGGTGCAGCAACCGAGCCCGAGATCATTGACCTCATTGCCGTGCTGCAAAAGATGGGCGCCATCATCAGCGTCCAGACCGACCGGACCATCCGCATCGAGGGTGTCCGCGACCTGGGCGGCTACAACCACCGTGCCCTGTCCGACCGCAACGAGTCCGCATCCTGGGCCTCCGCCGCCCTGGTCACCCGCGGCGACATCTTCGTTGAGGGTGCATCGCAGCGCGACATGATGACTTTCCTGAACACCTACCGCAAGGTGGGCGGCGGAATGGACATCGGCGAGGACGGGATCCGTTTCTACCACCCGGGTGGAAAGCTGAACCCGCTGGTCCTGGAAACCGACGTCCACCCCGGCTTCATGACCGACTGGCAGCAGCCGCTGGTGGTGGCCCTCACGCAGGCTGAGGGCGTGTCCATCGTCCACGAGACGGTCTACGAGAACCGGTTCGGCTTCACCGACGCCTTGATCAGAATGGGTGCCAGCATCCAAGTGCACCGCGAATGCCTGGGCAGCGTCCCCTGCCGGTTCGGGCAGCGGAACTTCCTGCACTCGGCAGTGATTTCCGGCCCCACCCAGCTCAAGGGAACAGACATTGACGTGCCGGACCTCCGCGGCGGCTTCAGCCACCTGATCGCCGCGCTGGCAGCTACCGGAACCTCACGTGTCACCGGCATCGACATCATCAACCGTGGCTACGAGCGCTTCACCGAAAAGCTCGCCGGACTCGGTGCCGATTTCGACATCACCACCAAGAACTAGCGGGGGACGGTGAAGGAATCGGCCAAGAGCCGCGCGACCTTCGTGGCGGTCGCGGCGATAGTACGTCCCCTGTTCAACCTCATGATGGACAAGAAGTGGGAGGGCACCGAAAAGCTGCCCGCGGGAGGCTTCATCGCCGCGCCAAACCACTGCACCGAGATCGACCCCCTGATCATCGGCCACCTCCTCTACAACCACAAGCGGGCGCCGCACTTCCTCGCGAAGTCCGGACTGTTCAAGGTTCCGGTCCTGGGCTGGGTTCTGCGGGCCACCAAGCAGATCCCGGTGGAACGCTCGACGGCGGGGGCGAACCGATCCCTGCAGGTCGCCCAGGAAGTGGTCGCCGAGGGCGGGGCCATCATCATCTACCCCGAGGGAACCCTCACCCGCGATCCCGACCTGTGGCCGATGAAGGGCCACACCGGCGCCGCACGTCTGGCCCTTGAGGGCGGCATCCCCGTAGTGCCGATTGCCCACTGGGGCGCGCACGAGGTCTTTCCGCGCTATGGCAAACGGTTCCATCTCTTCCCGCGGAAAAAGTCGCGGGTTGTTGTTGGCGAGCCGGTGGACCTCAGCGCGTTCTCCGGAAAGCCCCTGGACAAAGCCACCCTCACGGCGGCCACCGACATGATCATGGACGCCATCACCGGCCTCCTGGCTGACCTGCGGGGTGAGCAGCCGCCGGCCGAGCGCTGGGATCCGGCGCGGAAGCAGCAGGCAAAGCACGGGAGGTTCGTTGAACGCGGACATCAGCAGTCCGCCAACGGGACGGATGCACAGTGACGCTTAACGCGGACCTGACCGGTTCTGCGCAGTCCGTGGCCGTGCTCGGCGCCGGATCATGGGGGACCACATTTGCGAAGATCCTGGCCGATGCCGCCATTGCTGCGGACTCACCGCGGGCCATCAGGGTCTGGGGCCGGCGCGCCGAGGTGGTTGAACAGATCAACGGCAGCCATCGCAATGAGCAGTACCTGAAGGACATCGCCCTTCCCGCCAGCATCACAGCCTCCACCGACGTCCGTAAGGTGCTCCACGGGGCCGACCTCGTGGTCCTGGCGGTCCCGGCCCAGTCACTGCGGCCGCAACTGCGGGAATGGAAGGCCCTGATCTCGCCGGGGGCAATCGTTGTTTCCCTCATGAAAGGCCTTGAGCTCGGCACCGACGCACGCATGAGCCAGGTCATCCAGGAGGAGCTGGACCTGCCCGGCGACCGGATCGCCGTCGTCTCCGGCCCCAACCTGGCCATGGAGATTGCCCGCGAGGAACCCACCGCCTCCGTGGTGGCCTGCGCGGAACCGGCAGTCGCCGGGTGGCTGGCAAGAAGCTGCACCGCGCCGTACTTCCGGCCCTACACCACCTCGGACGTGGTGGGTGTCGAGATCGGCGGCATCGTCAAGAACGTCATCGCTCTGGCCGTGGGCATCTGCGAGGGCAAGCAGATGGGGGACAACACCAAGGCCTCGGTCATCACCCGCGGACTTGCGGAAACCTCACGGCTGGCCCTGGCCCTGGGCGGTGATGCGAAAACCATGGCCGGGCTCGCCGGCCTGGGCGACCTGGTGGCCACCTGTTCGTCGCCGCTGTCCCGGAACCATACCGCCGGGCGGCTTCTCGGCCAGGGCCTCACCCTCGAGGAAGTGGGCCAGAAGATGACCCAAACAGCCGAGGGCATCAAGTCGGGCCAGGCCGTGCACGAACTGGCGGGCAAGCTTGGCGTGGACATGCCCATCACGGCCGCCGTCGTGGCAGTGCTTGCCGGCAAGCTGTCCGTTAACCAACTGGGGACTGTCCTGCTGTCCCGGGAACTGAAACCTGAAGGCGATTACTGACCATGTCCCATGACAACCTGACCGCAGGCAAACCGGCCAAACCCCGGGTAGCGGTACTTTTCGGCGGCCGCTCCAGCGAGCATGCCGTCAGCTGCGTCACCGCTGCCGGAGTTCTCGGCGCCATTAACAAGGACAAGTACGAGGTGATTCCGATCGGAATCGCCAAGTCCGGGCAGTGGGTGCTGGCCTCCGCAGACACCGCCCAATGGTCCCTTTCCTCATCGGCGCTGCCGGAGGTTGCGCCGTCGGCGGAGACTGTCACGCTCGCCGAGATCGGCGGCGAGCACCAGCTGATCGTGGCGGCACCCAACGAAGTCCCGAAGGAGCTGGGGACCGTTGACGTGGTCTTCCCGCTGCTGCACGGCCCGTTCGGCGAGGACGGCACTATCCAGGGACTGCTGGAGCTTTCAGACACCCGCTACGTCGGCGCCGGGGTCCTGGCCTCCGCGGTGGGCATGGACAAGCACTTCATGAAGGTGGTCTTCGAGGCTGCCGGGCTGCAGGTGGGCCCATACATTGCTGTCACGGACCGGCAGTGGCGCAAGGACCCGGAAGCCGTCCGCAAGCAGGTGGATCGGCTCGGTTTCCCCGTTTTCGTCAAGCCGGCCCGGGCCGGTTCGTCCATGGGCATCTCCAAGGTGGACTCCCTGGAGCACCTGGACGCCGCCATCGAGGCGGCACGCCGGCATGATCTCAAGCTTGTCATTGAGGCAGGAATTACGGGCCGCGAGATCGAGTGCGCCGTGCTGGAAGGCAGGGGCACCGACGCCCCGCGGACCTCGATGCCCGGCGAGATTTCCGTGGCAGGGGGCGGCCACCAGTTCTATGACTTCGAGGCAAAGTACGTTGAGGACAATGCCGCGGCACTGAGCTGTCCCGCCGACATCCCCGAGGAAGCCATTGCCCGGGTCCGTGAGCTTGCCGCGGCAGCGTTTGACGCCGTCGGCGCCGAGGGGCTGAGCCGGGTGGACTTCTTCTACACGCCCGAAGGCGAACTGGTGATCAACGAGATCAACACCATGCCGGGCTTCACGCCGAAGAGCATGTACCCGCAGATGTGGGCCGCGTCGGGGCTCAGCTATCCCGACCTGATCGACGAGCTCATCCACCTGGCGCTGAACCGGAAGACGGGCCTGCGCTGACGTGCCCCGGAGGGCCCTTCCGGAGCATCCCGGAGGGGCCTTTCCTATTGGCTCTGCGGCAGGTCCTGCAGCTCTTCCTGGCCAACGCAGTTCCGGGTGGCAGGGATTTTTCCGGCCGAGGGGGCAAGGTCAGCGAGGACCGTGGCCGAACTGATCTTGTCAGGATCCATGAGGATCTCGGTGGCCGGTTCACGGCCGTAGGTTGTCAGTGTCCACACCGGGTCGCCCTCCTTGATGACCCAGTCAATGCCGTTCACGGTCACGCACCGGTCTGTCGTCGGCCCTGGCACATTGACACCGCAGCGCAGGATGACCAGGGACGGGTCGCCCCACGCCGCGGTTCCCTGGCTGTTCGTCTTCCGCAGCTGCGCTTCTCCAATCGCATCCGGCAGTGACACCATCATGGGGGCGCAGGCCGGATTGGCAGCATCCTTTGCGGCCGTGACGTCCACGGCAGGGGAACACCCGGCCAGGGAGAAAGCGGCAAGTGCTCCAACCAGTGCAATCCTGGCGGCACGGACGGGCAGGGAACGCGTGGGGCGGTGCATTTTTCCATCATCCCGGCTTGCGCGTGGCAAGACCAATCGCCCGGCTGTCCCTCTTGACAGCGCCCGGGTGCCGAAGTGCCCTGTTGCTTACGCGCCCTTATAAGCTGGCTTCATCATGAAAAATACCGCTGTTGCTGTGCCATCCCACCGGCTGGATCCAGAAGCAAAGACATCCCAGCCCATCCGCGCACGCAGCATCAGGGCAGCGGGTGTGCTTGCCGCCGTCGCGGGCTTGGGCTTCCTCGCATGGTTCCGGCTTCCGGAAGTGACCCGTGGCACGCTCTGGGCCGAGGACGCGGCAGTCTTCCTGGCCGACACGATGTCCATCGGCGCCTGGCAAAGCATCACCGACCCCTACGCGGGCTACCTGCACACCATCCCGCGGATTGTTTCGGGCATTGCCTATACGGCCGCTCCGATCGACGCCTATGCCACCCTTGTTTCCTTCCTGAGCTGCGTGGTGGTGAGCGCAGTTTCCGTGGCCACCTACTTCTTGTCCGCGCAGATGTTCCCCCACCGGAGCTACCGCCTCATGTTGGCCCTGATCCCGGTCCTGGTCCCCCTGGGTCCCCTGGAAGTCCTGGGGAACGTTGCCAACCTGCACTGGTACCTGCTCTGGCTCTGCCCATGGCTGCTGGTTTACGAGCCGCGTGGATGGGTGGGGCGTGCCGGGCTTTTTGTTGCCACCCTGGCCGCCGCCACAACCGAGATCATCGTGGGTATCTTCCTCCCCCTGGCCTTGTGGTCACTGGTGAAAAGGCGGAACTATGCGGCCCCGCTGGCCTTGGTTGCCGGCATCGGCCTCCAGTTGCTGGCCACGGTCGCGGATCCCCGCTACGCCGAAACGCCCCGCCTGGACTCCATGCAGCCATTGTCCGTCATCTACGGATTTATCCTGCAGGCAGTCGGCTCGATCTGGGAACCGGACGCCGGCAGGATGGCGCTGAACGTCGTGACTTTCGGCGGGTTTGCCGTTGTTGTCCCCGCCATCATCATTCTCGGGCTGCTCACCTACATCGCCGTCTACGGGCGCGCCCGCTGGAAAGTTGCAGCCCTGTATGCGGCGGGCGCTGCCGCGGCCTGCTGGGCGGCTGCCACGGTGCTCAACCCCTCACCGGAATTCGATTTCGCGAACTTCTCGGAGGACGACTGGCTGTCCGGCTTCACGTTCTTCCGCTATGCGGTTACGCCATCCATGTTCCTTCTTGCCCTGGTGCCCATGGCCTGCGCCGTGGCTGAGGACAGAGGGGTCATCGGGCGCAACCGGGCCAGGTACCTGGCTCCTGTCCTGATGGCGGTTTTCCTGTCCACCAGCTACTTCGAGGCAACGCCTGCCCGGCAAACCGGGCCCGAATGGACAACCGGGGTCCAGGCTGCCGCCGCACAGTGTACGGCTGACCCCTCGCTGGCCGAGGCTGTCATCGCGGTGACGCCCGCCACCTGGCAGGTGGCCGTTCCGTGCCGGGTGCTGTCCGGCCGGTAGGTGGGCGGCCCGAAGGCGCCCATTGTCAGGGCCGCGCTGTAGCGTAGTGCCGTGCCTGAAAAGCCCCTGAGCAACAGTGAATCCATCCCCGCCGGCGGGAGCAGCGCCCGTCCTGTACCTCCGAACTCCTTTACCCTGCAGCCCGGCAGCCCGGAACGGCAGCCGGTCGTGGCCGGACTGTCCGAGGCCGAACTGCTGGCCAGGATCTTTCCCAGGCTTGCCATGGACAACCGGCACACCGAGGCCACACTCCTCGGACCGGGGGATGACGCCGCGGTGCTTGCCGTACCCGACGGTCGAACCGTCATCAGCATCGATACCCAGGTCGAGGACCAGGATTTCCGCCTTGCCTGGACCAACGGCTACCGCACCACCGGCTACGACGTCGGCTGGAAGGCAGCAGCGCAGAACCTCAGCGACATCAATGCCATGGGGGCAAGCGCAACATCCATGGTGGTAAGCCTTACGCTGCCGCCGGACACCCCGGTCAGCTGGGTTGAGGACCTGGCGGACGGGCTCACCGCGGGGATCCGGGAACTCGGTGCAGGCCGCTGCTCGGTTGCCGGAGGCGACTTGGGCCGGGGGCGGGAAATCTCCGTTACGGTGGCCGTTCTGGGAACGCTCGATGGCGGCGCCGCGGTTCTGCGTTCCGGTGCGCGGCCCGGCGATGTCCTGGCGCTGGTAGGCACGGCAGGCCACGCTGCTGCGGGCCTCGCGCTGCTCGAATCTGAGGTACCCGTGGACAGTATCAGCCCGGAACAGCGGGTGTTCCTCGATTTGCAGTGCCGGCCGCGGCCTCCACTGTCGGCCGGTCCTGCCGCCAGGGCTGCCGGGGCCAGCGCCATGCTGGACGTTTCGGACGGACTGGTCCGCGATGGCAGCCGGCTGGCGGTTGCCAGCCACGTGGCCGTTGACCTCGACCCGGAGCAACTGGTGCGGCTGGCATCCGTCCTGCAGCCGGCCGCAGAGCTGCTCGGAGTCGATGCCAGGGAATGGATCCTCGGCGGCGGGGAGGACCACGGGCTGCTTGCCACATTCCCGTCCGGCATTCAGCTGCCTCCCGGATTCACTGCGATAGGCTCGGTACAAGCACTGGGAATCAACGAGGTTCCGGGCGTCAGGATTGCGGGCCGGTCCGCGGACACCGGGGGATGGGATCACTTTGCACACTAAGGTTGCCGCCAACGCGCAAGCGATGAAGAGGTGGCTGGGTAAGGCTGAAACTGCCCTGGGCAACCACAGCGACCGCCTGAACGCCATCAATATCTTCCCCGTGGCAGACGGGGACACCGGCACCAACCTGTACCTGACCGTCCGGGCAGCAGCGCACTCCCTCGCCGCCGGTGCGGACCAGCCGGCGCAAATGGACGTTGGTGCAGTCCTGTCCACCGCAGGGCAGGCTGCCCTCGAAGAGGCACGGGGCAATTCCGGGACGCTGTTCTCCGTATTCCTCTGCGCCGCGGCGGAGCCGCTGGAGGGCCACACCCGGCTGACCTCCACCCTTCTGGCTGCGGCACTGAACCGGGCCCAGATCCGCGCCTGGTCCGCCTTGAGCGACCCCGTGCCGGGCACCATGCTCTCCGTCATGGAAGCCGCAGCGCGCGCAGCGGCCGCAGTCGACGCCGGGCAGAACGGAGACGACAGCAACCATGCCCTGGGCCTGGCGCTGGATGCCGCCGTTGAGGGGGCGCTCGCAGCGGTCATCCAGACGGAGGACCAGCTCGATGCCCTGACCACCGCGCACGTTGTGGATGCCGGCGGCGTCGGCATGCTCCTGATCCTTGACTGCCTTCGCTCCGCGGTCATGGGAGTGGAGCTCCAGAGCGAACTTCTGGACGGCCTTCACGGCTACGACGTCGCCGACCCCCACATCCATGCCGACATGCCGGACGACGACGGCGTGGAGGTCATGTGCACCATCAGCCTGTCCCCGCTGAACGCCGCCACCCTCCGGCAGCGCCTGGACGAAATCGGCGAATCCGTCATCATGAGTCAGGTGGGCAGCGGCGCCGACGCGGGCGGGAACTACCGGTGGCGGGTCCACGTCCACGTGCCGGATCCGGATCCTGCCGTCGCCATCATCCGGTCCCTCGGCGAACCCTCGCAGATCAGCATCAGTGAACTCGCGCTGCCGAGGGATCCCGACGCCAACGCAGTCAACACCGCCGGGCATGAACGCTGAGCTGGACCTGGCCCTGGAACGACGCATTGGCAAACGTTCCGCCGCCGTCATCGAAAAGCACCTGGGCATCACCACGGTCGGGGAGCTGCTGAACTACTTTCCACGCCGCTACCTGACCCGCGGCGAACTGACGCCCATCAGCGACATTCCGCTTGATGAGGACGTCACCCTGATCGCCCGGGTCCTCTCCAGCAGTACCCGGACCATGCGCGCCCGGAAGGGAACCATCACCGACGTCGTCATTTCGGACGACGACGGCCAGTCCGGGCTGCGCCTTGTGGGCGGCACCGACTACCGGGGGAAAGTCCCGGGTACGCTCAAGATCAGCTTTTTCAACGGTTACCGGGCCAAGGCTGAACTGCTGCCCGGCAGGCGGGCCCTGTTCTCGGGCAAGGTCACCAGCTTCAAGGGATCCCTGGGCTTGACTAACCCCGATTACCACGTCCTGGACGAGGAGCCGTTTTCCACCGGCGGGCAGGACGCCGGCAAGTTGGCCGCCATGCCCATCCCCGTCTATCCCGCAACGGCAAAGCTTCCGAGCTGGAAGATCCAGAAGGCGGTCGCCGCCTTGCTGGAGACAGCGGAGCTCGGCTCACTGCCGGACCCCGTCCCACCGGCCGTAGCTGAAAGGGAGGGCTTCCTGCCCCTCCATCAGGCGTACCGGCTGATCCATGCACCCGAATCGGCGGCGGACTGGAAGCAGGCGCGGGAACGGCTCCGGTACCAGGAAGCGCTGGTCCTGCAGGCGGCGCTGGCCCGGCGCAGGGCCCAGCTGGCGTCGGAGGAGGCCACCGCACGGCGGCCCCGTCCTGACGGCGTACGCGCAGCGTTCGACCGCAGCCTCCCCTTCACCCTGACCGACGGCCAGGCCGTTGTGGGCAAGACGCTGGCTGGGGAGCTGGCCCGCGATGTCCCCATGAACCGGTTGCTTCAGGGTGAGGTGGGATCCGGCAAGACGGTGGTGGCGCTGCGTGCCATGCTGCAGGTGGTCGACGCCGGGGGACAGGCGGCCCTCCTGGCCCCCACTGAGGTGCTTGCCGCGCAGCATTATGATTCCATCCGCCGCACCCTTGGCCCGCTGTCCAGGGATGGCCTGCTGGGCGGCCTGGGCAGCGGGGACCGCGCATCCGTCCAGGTCACCCTGCTCACGGGGTCCATGCCGACGGCCGCCCGCAGGCAGGCAATGCTGGACGCCGCGTCCGGAACGGCCGGGATCGTCATAGGCACCCACGCCCTGCTCAGCGATAATGTGTCCTTCTATGACCTCGGCCTGATCGTGGTGGACGAGCAGCACCGGTTCGGCGTCGAACAGCGCGACGCACTCCGCGCCAAAGCCCGGAAACCACCGCACCTGCTGGTCATGACTGCCACTCCGATTCCACGCACGGTGGCCATGACCGTCTTCGGGGACCTGGAAACGTCCACCCTTGACGAACTGCCCAAGGGCCGGGCGCCCATCACCACGCACCTGGTGGGCCTCGCGGAAAACCCTGCGTGGGCCGGTCGGATCTGGGCCCGCGCGCGCGAGGAGGTGGACGCCGGCCACCAGGTCTACGTCGTCTGTCCCAAGATCGGCACCGACGACGACGGCGACTTCAGCCCCGGGGAGGCGGAGCCACCTGGCCTCGACACCGAGGAAAGCCAGCGGGAACTCGCCTCGGTGACAGCCGTCGTCGAACACCTGCAGGGTGAACCCTCCCTGTCAGGGGTGCCGTTGGCTCCGCTGCACGGCCGCCAGGACCCTGAGCTGAAATCGGCAACGATGGCCGGGTTCGTGGACAACACCGTCAAACTGCTGGTCTCAACCACCGTGATCGAGGTGGGCGTGGACGTCCACAATGCAACGCTGATGGTCATCCTCGATGCCGACCGGTTCGGCATCTCCCAGCTGCACCAGCTCCGCGGCCGGGTGGGCCGCGGAGGCCTGCCCGGCACCTGCCTGCTGGTCACGGCACTCGAACCCGGCCATCCCAGCCGGCGGAGGCTGGAAGCGGTGGCCGCGACAACCGACGGCTTCGTCCTGTCGCAGGAGGACCTGAAGCTCCGCCGCGAAGGTGACATCCTGGGAGCGTCCCAGTCCGGCGGGCGTTCCACCCTGAAGCTGCTGCGTGTCCTGGAGCACGAGGACGTCATCGCCCGGGCCCGGGAGGACGCACAGGACATTGTGGCCGCGGACCCCTTCCTGTCCCGCCACCCTGAACTGGCGGATGCCATCGAGAAGTACCTCAACCCGGAGAAGGAGGCGTTCCTTGAACGCGGATAACAGGGGAGCCGGATACGCCGGTGGAGCCAGGAGGCCAGAATGAGCCGGATCATAGCCGGTGCCGCCGGCGGCACCCCGCTGTCAGCGGTTCCCGGCTCCTTGACCCGCCCCACCACCGACCGCGTCAAGGAAGCACTGTTTTCCCGCCTCGACGCTTTCGACGTCATATCCGGCTCACGGGTGCTGGACCTTTACGCAGGCTCCGGTTCGCTGGGAATCGAAAGCGGCAGCCGGGGCGCCCAGGCCGTGGACCTGGTGGAATCCGATGCCAAGGCAAGCGCCGTCTGCCAGCGGAACGCGGACCTCCTCAACGGGGTCCTGGGGCGCAAAGCGGTAACGGTGCACCGGTCCAAGGTTGAGCCGTTCCTGGACCGCGCCGCGCCGGCCGCAAGCTGGGACCTGGTTTTCCTGGACCCGCCGTATCCCCTTGAGGAGGTGGCATTGTCCGCTGTGCTGGAGAAACTGGCCCCGCATCTCGCGCCGGCGGCGGTGGTGGTGGTGGAACGCTCATCCCGTTCCCCGGAGCCTGGATGGCCCGGCAGCCTGGCGCGGTTCGCGGAAAAGAAATACGGCGAAACCAGGCTGTGGTTTGCCGAGCCGTATGTGCCGGACGCGATTGCCGGCGAGGACATTCCGGAGGCGGCAGAGTCAGAGGGGCAAACCCAATAGGCGTTAGCCCGCCAGGGGGTCGAGGTCCACGCCGGCCAACACCCTGGCGGGGTGCGGGCCCCGGGCCACAAGTTCCGAGGACCATTCCCTTGGCCATGGCACCTGCGTGCCCGCCAGGATGATGTTGCCCGGGTACCGGCCCTCGAACATGCCCGCTTCGGCGACGGCAGCGACGTCGGCCATCGCCTGCCGCATTGCGGTTACCTGGCTGCGCACCAGCGTCAGTCCCGGCTCGTCACCGACGTTGACCACCAGCACACCCTCCGGGCCCAGCTTCTCCCGCGCTTCACTGTAAAAGCCCGCGCAGGCAAGATGGGCGGGGGCTTCGGGCCCGGAAAAAATGTCGAGGATGATGACGTCGAAGGTAAGCCCAGGGTCCAGTTCACCCAATGCATCCCTGGCATCCCCGGTGATGGTGTGAAGGTCCGTTCCGTCCGGAAGCGGAAGCTGACGCAGGACAAAATCAAGCAGTTCCCGCTCCAGTTCCACGGCATATTGCACTGACCCGGGCCGGGTGGCCTGGATGTAGCGGGCCAGCGTCAGCGCTCCGGCGCCCAGGTGCAACGCCCGGATCGGCTCTCCCGGAGGGGCTGAAAGGTCCACCAGGTGCCCGATCCTGCGGAGGTACTCGTAGAAAATCTCTTCCGGGTGGCCAAGGTTGACGTGGGACTGCTCGGCGCCGCCAATGCTCAACACATAGCTGCCCTTTGTGAAACTGTCCGGATGAACGGCGGCGTGCTGGCCCGTGCTGCGCAGGAACCTGGTGGCATGGCCGGTGTCCTCGGCGGACATCAGAGCCTTTCGCCCAGGGTGGCCAGCCTTCCGGCGGCTTCCTCAAGCACGGTGGTCTTCTTGCAGAAGGCAAACCGGAGCAGGCTGCGCGTCCGTTCCGCTCCTTCCGGGTGGCAGAACACCGGGACCGGTATGGCCGCCACGCCCACCAGGGCAGGCAGCCGCCTGGCAAGGTCCACCGAGTCCGTGATGCCCAGGGGGGCTGTGTCCACGTTGACGAAGTAGGTGCCCTGCGGGGAGAAGACCTCAAAGCCGGCGGCGCGCAGCCCGGCACTAAGGATGTCCCGCTTGTGCTCCAGGTCAGCGGCGATGCCTTTGTAAAAGGCATCCGGCAGGGCCAGGCCGGCTGCAATAGCCGCCTGGAAGGGCGTCCCGGAACTGTACGTGAGGAACTGCTTCACGGTCCGCGCTGCCGCCACCAGGTCTGCCGGCCCGGAAAGCCAGCCCACTTTCCAGCCGGTGAGCGAAAAGGTCTTTCCCGCCGAGGAGATGGTGATGGTCCGCTCTGCTGCCCCCGGAAGGCCGGCGACCGGGATGTGGCTGACGCCAAACGTCAGGTGCTCATAAACCTCGTCCGTGATGATGATGCTGTCGTACTTCCGGGCCAGCTCCACAATCCGCTGCAGGACGCTGCGGGGGAAGACGGCCCCTGTGGGATTGTGGGGATTGTTGACCAGAACAACCCGGGTCCGTTCACTGAACGCTGCTTCGACGGCCGCCATGTCCGGGAGGAAGTCCGGCGCCACGAGCGGTGCGGTCACATGGGTGGCACCCGCGAGGCCAATCACCGCGCCATAAGAATCGTAAAAGGGTTCGAAGGTGAGCACTTCGTCACCGGGGCCGGCGAAGGCAAGGAGGGACGCCGCGATGCCTTCGGTGGCTCCGGTGGTGACAACCACTTCTGTTTCGGGGTCCGGCGTCAGGCCATAGAAGCGCTCCTGGTGGGCTGCCACAGCTTCCCGCAACAGCGGGACTCCCTTGCCCGGGGCGTACTGGTTTGCTCCTGAACTGATGGCTGCGCGTGCCGCCTCGCGGATTTCCAGCGGCCCGTCCTCGTCCGGAAAGCCCTGGCCCAGGTTGATTGCGCCCGTCCGGACCGCCAAGCCGGTCATTTCCTCGAAGATCGTTACGCCCAGGCCGCCGTCGGGCGTCAGGAGATTGGCGCCGAGGGCCGTGCGCTGCCATGGGGCAGGAGCTGGGGAATGTTCCCGTCGAGGATGCATCCAGTCATGTTATCCCGGGCTTTTAATGGGGTAGGTTCGGAGCATGAGACGAGCTGTCTGCCCAGGATCCTTCGACCCCATCCACAACGGCCATCTTGAGGTTATTGCGCGGGCGGCCGGGCTCTTTGACGAAGTCATCGTGGCCATCTCCACGAATTACGCCAAGAAGTACAGGTTCACCCTGGACGAGAGGCTGGAGATGGCCCGGGAAACCCTGGCCTCGCTCAAAGGAATCGTTGTTGAGCCCGTGGGGGAGGGCCTGCTGGCCGAGTACTGCCGCCAGCGTGGTGTTTCCGCGATCGTGAAGGGGCTAAGGTCTTCCTCCGACTTCGACTATGAGCTGCCCATGGCCACCATGAACCGCCAGCTCAGCGGTGTGGAGACCGTGTTCCTGCCCGCCGAGGCCCACTATGTCCACCTGTCATCCACCCTTATCAAGGAAGTGGCGGGCCTGGGCGGAAACGTGTCCGACTATGTCCCCAGATCGGTGCAGCGGCGGATGCTTGCTGGCGAGCCTGCGCAGGATCAACAGCCCAGGCGGTAGGCTAGTCCGGTACTTCCAGCCCGCCGGCACCCCGGTTTGAGTCCCCGGGATTCTTCAGGCTAAAATGGTACGTCGGTCATATGTTCAACAGGAGTTCTCATTAAAAGAGATGCTGGTTCGCCCTTGGTGTTCGATGTCAAGGATCTCGGTCGCAGCCCGGGAAGCATGCGGACGCTGAAGGAACATGTACCCGCACCAAGTGATCTTGGTGTGCCGCTCATTGGTGTTCAGGAAGGCTCGGATGTCGAGCTGGATCTGAGGCTTGAGGCCGTACACGAAGGAATTCTGGTATCAGGAACCGCCCTCACCGAAGTATCTGGTGAATGCGGCCGATGCCTGGATCCCCTTGCGTATGACCTGGAGGTCAATGTGCAAGAACTTTTCTTCTACGAAGGCGCTGAGCTTTCGGACGAAGAAGATGATGAAGAGCAACGTCGAGTCGAGCACGATCTAATCGATCTTGAACCGGTGTTGCGGGACGCGGTTGTTACCATGCTGCCGTTCCAGCCGGTGTGCCGGGAAGACTGCCAGGGCCTTTGCTCCGAATGCGGAGTTCGCCTGGAAGACGAGCCGGGGCACCACCACGAGGTCATTGATCCTCGCTGGGCTGCCCTAGCTGATATGGCTAAGCCTGACCGGCAAAATTGATTTGTACGTGTTTGTCTAGAGAGAAATGAGTTAGCCGTGGCTGTTCCCAAGCGGAAAATGTCTCGCTCGAATACCCGCGCCCGCCGCTCGCAGTGGAAGGCGACCGCCCCCCACCTGGTGAAGACCGTTGAGAACGGCCAGGTTACTTACAGCCTGCCGCACCAGGCGAAGGTCGTTACCGACTCTGCTGGCACTGCGCTGTTCCTTGAGTACAAGGGCCGCAAGGTCGCTGACGTCTAATCGGCCACTCAGGCTGACCAGATGTCTTCAACTGAAGAGCTTCTGAAGCGTCTCGGTGTCACTATTGACGCCGGGACGCTTCGTCTTGCGCTGACACACCGTTCCTACGCCTACGAGAACGGCGGCATTCCCACAAATGAACGGCTCGAGTTCCTGGGTGACTCCATCCTGGGATTCTCCGTGACGGATGCCCTCTACCGGGACAACCCGGACCTTCCTGAAGGGGATCTGGCAAAGCGGCGGTCCGCGGTGGTGAGTACCCGCGCCCTGGCAAATATCGGGCGCAGCCTCGGCATCGGCGACTACATCTACCTTGGACAGGGCGAAAAGCTCACCGAAGGCAAGAACAAGGCGTCAATCCTGGCCGACACCATGGAAGCGCTGATCGGTGCCACGTACGTGTCCAATGACATCGAGACCGCCCGCCAGCTGGTCATGCGGCTGATCGGTCCGCTGCTGAAGGACGCTGCCGTACTGGGCGCCGGTACCGACTGGAAGACCAGCATCCAGGAGCTTGCGGCAAGCCGGCAGCTGGGCACCATCCACTACGCTGTGGACGGTGCCGGCCCGGACCATGCCCGCACCTTCACCGCTGTCCTGAACATTGGCGGGACGGCCTACGGCAAGGGCTCCGGCCACTCCAAGAAGGAAGCGGAGCAGGAAGCCGCCGCCGATGCCTGGCGTGTCCTCTCCGGAGCCAAATCCACCGACGCGTCCGGCACGTCAGCTGGTTCCGTAGCAGCGAAGTAGCGCATGCCCGAACTGCCCGAGGTGGAAGTGGTGCGCCGCGGCCTGGTGAGCTGGGTCCGCGGCCGCACCATCGAAGCCGTCGACGTCCTGGACCCGCGTTCCATCCGCCGCCATGCCCTGGGGACCGAAGATTTCATCGGCAATCTTGAGGGTGCCCTGGTGGCGGACGTCGTGCGCCGGGGCAAGTTCCTGTGGATGCCGCTGCTGGACAGCTCGCGTCTCGAAGACGGGCAAACGCCTGGAAATGGTGGCGTCCCGGCGGTGGCGCTGATGGCGCATCTTGGCATGAGCGGCCAGCTCCTGATGCAGGACCGGGACGTGCCGGACGAAAAGCACCTCAAGGTCCGCTTCCGGCTCAGCCGCTGTGACGGCATGCCGTCACAGCTGCGTTTCGTAGACCAGCGGATTTTCGGCGGACTGTTCGTCACGGCGATGGTCCCCACGGACGACGGCGGTCCAGGCGGCCTTGCCGAGTCCCCCCTTGCTCTGATTGCGGAAGAGGCAGCGCACATTGCCAGGGATCCGCTGGACCCGGCCTTCTCCTTCGATCTTTTCTACCGCCGCCTGCGCAAGCGCAAAACCGGGCTCAAGCGGGCGCTGCTGGACCAGGGCCTTGTCTCCGGTATCGGCAATATCTACGCTGACGAAGCCCTGTGGGCTGCGCGGCTGCACTATGCCCGGCCCACGGACACCCTGCGGAGGGCCGAGGCCGAAAGAGTCCTGGGAAGTGCCCGCACTGTCATGCTCGACGCCCTTGCTGCCGGCGGAACCAGCTTCGACTCCCTCTACGTCAACGTCAACGGTGCATCCGGCTACTTCGACCGGTCATTGAACGCCTACGGCCGCGAAGGGGAGCCATGCAAGCGGTGCGCCGCGGCAGGAATCCATGCCACCATCCGCCGGGAGCAGTTCATGAACCGCTCATCCCACACCTGCCCGGTCTGCCAGCCCCGCCCGCGCAACGGACGCTGGTAACTGACTGCAATCGGGACCGATTGCGGTAGCCACAAGACAACCGCGGGAATCCGGGACTTTGGCCCCGAACCCAGTAAATTTGGGTGTGCCAAGCAGCAGCTGCAGCCACCGAGGAGATCCGAAACGCCTTGCACCTCAAAAGCCTCACCGTCCGGGGGTTCAAGTCCTTTGCGTCCGCCACCACCTTCGACTTCGAGCCGGGGGTCACTGCGGTAGTCGGCCCCAACGGTTCCGGCAAGTCCAATGTGGTGGACGCCCTGGCCTGGGTCATGGGGGAGCAGGGCGCCAAGACCCTTCGCGGCGGCAAGATGGAGGACGTTATCTTTGCCGGCACGGCGGGCCGGCCTCCCCTGGGCCGGGCGCACGTGTCCCTAACTATCGACAATTCCGACGGCGCCCTGCCCATCGAATACAGCGAAGTCACCATTTCCCGCACCCTTTTTAGGACCGGCGGGTCTGAGTACGCCATCAACGGGGCATCGTGCCGCCTGCTGGATATCCAGGAGTTGCTCTCCGACTCGGGGCTCGGCCGGGAAATGCATGTGATTGTGGGCCAGGGGCAGCTCGACCGGGTCCTGCACGCCACACCTGAGGACCGGCGCGGTTTCATCGAGGAGGCCGCCGGCATCCTCAAGCACCGGCGCCGCAAGGAGCGGACCGTCCGCAAGCTCGAAGCGATGCAGGCGAACCTCCAGCGCCTCACGGACCTGACGGCCGAACTCCGGCGCCAGCTCACACCGCTCGGCAAGCAAGCCGAGGTGGCCCGGCGCGCCCAGCGCGTCCAGTTCGACGTCCGCGACGCACGGGCCCGCCTTCTGGCCGACGACCTGGTCCAGCTGCAGCTCGCCCTGGAACAGGACGTCGCGGACGAAGCCGCCCTCAAGGCTCGGCGGGGCGTCGTTGAACAGGAGCTGGAGGCCGGCCGGCGGCAGCAGGCAGCACTGGAGCAGCTGGCAGCAGAAGCCACCCCCAGGCTCAACGCAACCAGGGACACCTGGTACCAGTTGTCCGCGGCCCGGGAGCGGCTCCGCTCGCTCGGGTCACTGGCCCGCGAACGCAGCCGGCTGCTCGGCTCAGCTGACACCGCGCCCGCCTCCGGCCGGGACCCGGAACAGCTGGAACGGCAGGCTGCCCGGGTGCGGGAGGAACTGGCCGAACTCGAGCTGACGATTGTGGACAGGCGGAGTGCGCTGGAAGCGGCCACGTCGGCAAAAGCCGGGGCCGAGCAGGCCGCCGCCGCGGAAGACCAGCGGCTCACGGCCCAGCTGCGTGCCGCGGCTGACCGGCGGGAGGGCCTGGCCCGGCTGACCGGGCAGGTGGCGGCAGCCAGGTCGCGGGTGGAATCCGCACAGGCCGAACTCGGCAGGTTGCGGGAATCGCTCGCGGCCGGGGTGGAACGCCGCGCCCGCGCCCAGGAAGAGTTCACCGCGCTGGAAAACCAGGTGGCGGGAGTTGAAGAGGGCGAGGAATCGCTCGACGCCGACTATGAGGACGCCAGTGCCGAGCTGGAGGCTGTCCTTGAAAACATTGCCCGCCTCAAGTCCGATGTCAATGAGGGCATCCGCAGGCGTGACGCCCTTACGGCGCGCAGGGATGCGCTCAAGCTGGGCCTGGACCGCAAGGACGGTGCACGGCACATCCTGCAGTCCGGCGTCGCCGGCGTCGAAGGCAGCGTCGCCGGGGAACTGGCGGTGGAGCCCGGATACGAGACCGCCATCGCGGCGGCCCTCGGGGAGGCCTCCGATGCTGTGCTGGTGCGGGACGCCGAAACCGCGGCCACCGTCCTGCAGCTACTCAAGGACGACGACGCAGGCCGCGCCTCCCTGCTGCTCCAGTCCGCTGCCGACGCCGGGGAGGGCAGGAGCGCGGACAGCCTGCCGGCCGGAGCCCAGTGGGCCGGCGACCTGATTGACGGCAGTGGCCCGGGCCTAAGCGTGGCCAGGCACATGCTGTCAGGGACCGCGATTGTCGAAGATGTCTCTGCGGCAATTGCACTGGCGTCCCGCCGGCCGCAGATCACTGCCGTGACCCGGGCCGGTGACATCCTCACCGCCGTCTCTGCCACGGGAGGCTCAGCCAAGGCGCCGTCGCTGCTGGAGGTCCAGGCCGCCGTCGACGACGCCGCACAGCAGCTTTCGGCCGTGACAGCGGTCATTGAGCAGAACAGGTTCGCCCTCGCCCGCGCCGAAGCGCGGCGCGCCGAAGCACAGGAACGGGCCGACGCCGCCCTCGACCGGCTGCACGAGTCGGATGCCCGGCTTGCCGCCGTGGCGGAACGTCTGGGCCACCTCAACTCCGTCCTCCGCAGCGCCGCCGGCGAAAGCGACCGGCTTGCCGCGTCGCTCGCCAGGGCCGAAGCCAACGTTGCGGCGGAACAGGAAGCACTCACGGCCGTCGCCGCCCGCCTTGCCGCGGCCCAGGAGGCACCGGTGGAGCAGGAACCGTCCACTGAACACCGTGACGCCCTCGCCCGGGAGGCATCCGCCGCCCGGGCCGCCGAGGTGGAGGCGAGGCTGGCGTTGCGCAGCGCCGAAGAGCAGCTGTCCGCCACCCGGAACCGCGTCGCATCGCTGGAACGCGCGGCTGCCACCGAGCGCCGGGCCCGGGAGGAAGCAGCCGAACGCGCCAGGCGCAGGCGCGTCCAGGCCCGGCGGGCAGCGGCAGTCGTTGCCGCAGTTGAGGCCGCGCTCCGCCACGTGGATGTTTCCGTCGCGATTGCCGCAACTGAACGGGACCGCGCCGAAGAGAACCGTGAGCTGCGCGAGCAGGGCCTGAAGGACGTCAGGAGTACCAATGATGCGCTGGCCCGGGAACTCGCCGAGCTAACTGACAACGTGCACCGCGACGAGCTGGCCCGCGCCCGGCAGCGTGCACAGATCGAGGCGCTGGAAACCCGCTCGGTGGATGAACTCGGCATCACCCCGGACGCCCTGGTCAGCGACTACGGACCGCACGTGCCGGTGCCGGTCCCCGCAGAGGAGAGCGGGGACAAATGGGCCGCCCTGCGCGCCCCGGTGGATGCCACCGGGGAAGAAATCCGGGAAGGAAAACCTTTCGACCGGTCGGAGCAGGAAAAGCGGCTCCGGAAAGCCGAACGCGACCTCGCCAGCCTGGGCAAGGTAAACCCGCTGGCACTCGAGGAGTTCGCGGCCCTGGAGGAACGCCACCAGTTCCTCAGCACCCAGCTTGAGGACCTGAAGGCAAGCCGCAAGGACCTGCTGGACATCATCAAGGAAGTGGACCTTCGCGTCCAGCGCGTCTTCACCGAGGCGTTCGAGGACACCTCGGCGCAGTTCGTCAGGGTCTTCGAACGGCTCTTTCCCGGCGGCGAGGGACGTCTGGTCCTCACCGACCCTTCGGACATGCTCACCACCGGTATCGACGTCGAGGCGCGCCCGGCAGGCAAGAAGATCAAGCGGCTGTCACTGCTCTCCGGCGGAGAACGGTCCCTGACCGCCGTTGCCCTGCTGGTGGCGATCTTCAAGGCCCGCCCCTCACCCTTCTACGTGATGGACGAAGTGGAGGCCGCCCTTGACGACACCAACCTGGGCAGGCTCATCACCATCTTCGAGGAACTCCGGGAGTCCAGCCAGCTCATTGTCATCACCCACCAGAAGCGCACCATGGAGGTCGCTGACGCCCTGTACGGCGTCACCATGCGGGGCGACGGCGTCTCCACCGTCATCAGCCAGCGGCTGGGGGCCGACGCGTAGCGCTGCGGTCCGGGCGTCGTCGCGGCAGGCCAGCCGCCGCGGAGCCGCCAAGGGCGCCCGCTTCCTTGTGAGAAGCTAGGGGAGTGAACGACATCCTTCCCATTATTCTGTCCATTGTTGCTGCCCTGGCGGTTATCGGCGGGCTGATTCCCGTCCTGCTGAAGACTCGGAAGAACATCACCCAGTACCCGGGCACCCGTGATGCAAACGACCCCGAAGTGCAGTCCGGCGGCAGCACGCTCGTCGATGAACGCCCGGAGCCGGCGGTGGACCGGAAGGCGCCGGCCGGCGTCGACGTCGAGGACCTCGACACCACCACGGTTCCCGATGATGCGGCCGGGCTGGAAGTCATCCCGGTGGAAACCCCGCTGCCCGTCGCCGGCCGCCTGGTCCGCTTGCGGGAGCGGCTTGTCCGCTCCAACAACATCATGGGCAAAGGCCTGCTGGCCCTGCTCTCCAGCGACAAGATCGACGAGAACGTCTGGGACGAGGTCGAGGAAACGCTGCTGCTGGCAGACCTTGGCACCGAACCCACCATGCAGCTGGTGGACGCCCTGCGCGAGCGGGTCAAGGTGCTGGGCACCCGGACACCTGAGCAGGTCAAGGCGCTGCTGCGGGAAGAGCTCATCAAACTCGTGGACCCCACGATGGACCGGAGCCTCAACGTCCAGCGGCACGCCGATAAGCCGGCCGTCATGATGGTGGTGGGCGTCAACGGCGTGGGCAAGACCACCACGGTGGGCAAGCTCGCCCGCGTGCTGGTTGCCGAAGACAAGGATGTCCTGCTGGGAGCCGCGGACACCTTCCGCGCCGCTGCCGCCGAGCAGCTGGCAACCTGGGGCCAGCGGGTGGGGGTTCCCACGGTGAAGTCGGACATCGACGGCGCCGACCCGGCCTCCGTTGCCTATGAGGCTGTCAAGGCCGGCATCGACCAGGAAGTCGACGTGGTCATGATCGATACCGCGGGGCGGCTCCAGAACAAGGTGGGCCTCATGGACGAGCTCGGCAAGGTCAAGCGCGTGGTGGAAAAGCTTGCCGAGGTGGACGAGGTCCTGCTGGTCCTGGATGCAACCACCGGCCAGAACGGCCTGAACCAGGCGCGGGTCTTCTCGGAAGTGGTCAACATCACCGGCATCGTCCTGACCAAGCTGGACGGAACGGCCAAGGGCGGGATCGTCGTCGCCATCCAGAAGAGCCTTGGCGTTCCCGTGAAGCTGATCGGCCTGGGTGAAGGGGCGGACGACCTCGCCCCGTTCGAAGCCGAAAGCTTCGTTGACGCGCTTCTGAACTAAGGCGTCCGGAGCCGGCACCCGGTCCTTTACCAGGCCGGGTGCCGGCTCCCGGCTTTTAAGGCTTCGCCTGCCGCAGCGTTTCGCGGGTTGCCAGCCAGGTGCAGGCCGCCACCAGCATGATGCCGCCGGTGGCGCCGAAAGCCCAGCCGAAGCCCAGCCGGTCAGCCAGCACTCCGGCCAGGACCGGCCCAGCGATCGCACCGACGTCGGATGCCATCTGGTAGACCGCAAGCACCTTGCCGCCGGAGCGCCCGTTCCCGATCACGTCCGCAACGGCAGCCTGCTGTGCAGGTCCGAACAGACCCGACCCGATCCCGGCCAGCGCCGAGGCGGCCAGGAACCACCACAGGTCCTGGGTGAAGCCGATGCCCGCGGTGGCCAGGCCCGCCACCAGCAGGCCCCAGATCATCATCGGCTTGCGCCCCAGTGTGTCGGCCAGGCGCCCCGAGAAGGTCAGGGCCAGCGCATTTCCACCGGCGAAGACAGCCAGGGCCAGGCCCGCAGCTTCCGGTCCGGAACCAAAGGCAGCAGCTGCAAACAGCGGAACCGTGGCCATCCGCACCCCAAACGTCGCCCACCCGTTGGCAAAGCTGGAAAACAACGCGGACCGGTAGGCGCCAGTAGCCAGGGCTTCGCCGAACTGCATGTCCGGGGCCTTCGTCCGCCCATCCGTTGACCCGCGGCGCTGGTGGCTCAGCTGGGTTTGGACCACGACGGCGGCCACCACCAGGGCGGCGGCATAGGCCAGGAACGGGATGCGGAGGCCGAACCCGGCCAGCAGGCCGCCCACGATGGGCCCGCAGACGTTGCCGACCAGGAATGCGGATGCGTAAGCCCCTGATACCCGGCCGCGGCTCTCCGGCGGGGCCAGGCGCACCACCAGCGCCATGGAGGCGACGGTGAACATGACCGATCCGGCACCGCCCAGGCCGCGGAAGAGCAGCAACTGCCAATAGTTCCCGGCGAAGGCGCATGCAGCCGTGGAGGCCGCCACGATCAGCAGCCCCGCCACATAGACCGGCCGTTCACCCAGCCGGCCGATCAGCGTGCCGCCCGCCGGCGCAAAGACCAGCCGCATGAAGGCGAAGATGGCCACGATCACCGCAGCCTCGGTGTTTCCCACCCCGAAGGTTGTGGCGAACTGCGGCAATACGGGCGCAACAAGCCCGAATCCAAGCGCGATCAGGAACGCCGCAACCAGCATCACCTTGATATCGCGCGGGAGCTTGTCCCTCCCTGGCCGAAGCCGGGCCAAGATCCTTGATGTGGCACCGCTGACGCGGGGTGCTGCAGTCATGAAGCGAAGTTCCTTGCACAGTGGGTTGCCGGGATGCGGCTGGGGTGGTGAAACACAACCGTAACAACCCGGATATGCACCATTTACTTCCTAGAGGTTCTTGTAACAGACCGGCAATCTAAATCCTCTCCGGGCGAAACACGCCGCCGACACACTTTTTACAGGACGCAAACGGCGTTGGCAGGCGGAGAACTCCGCAACATTCGGATGAGAGAGGACGTGCACCATGGAACTTACCGCAGGTCACGTATGGCTCATGGTGGCGGCAGCGCTCGTGCTGCTCATGACACCGGGTCTGGCATTTTTCTACGGCGGCATGACCCGCGCCAAGGCAGCACTGAACATGATGATGATGAGCTTCATCTCCATCGGCATCGTGAGCGTTGTGTGGGTCCTGTGGGGCTACTCCATGACGGGCGGTGACGGCTTCCTCCAGATCGTCGGGAACCCGTTCGCGAACTTCGGCCTCGAGGGAGTCAACACAGCGGATTCGCCCGAAGGCCTCATCCTTGTCGGCTACGGGGCAACCTTCGCCATCATTACCGTGGCCCTGATCAGCGGCGCGATCGCGGACCGCGCCAAGTTCGGCGCCTGGAGCGTCTTCGTGCCGGTCTGGGTCACGCTGGTGTACTGCCCCCTTGCCTACATGGTGTGGGGTGGCGGCCTCTTCGGTGAGGAAGGCGCCATCGGCCAGGCGCTCGGTCCGGCCATCGACTTCGCAGGCGGAACCGTGGTCCACATCAACGCCGGCGTGGCGGCCCTGATCCTGGTCCTCATCATCGGCAACCGCAAGGGCTTCGGCAAGGACCCCAACCACCGCCCGCACAACATCCCGTTCGTCATGCTCGGCGCTGCCATCCTGTGGTTCGGCTGGTTCGGGTTCAACGGCGGCCTCGCCTCTTCCGCAGAACAGGGCGGCCTGATCTGGGTCAACACCCTCGCCGCTCCCGCCGCAGCAATGCTGGGCTGGCTCGTCACCGAACGCATCCGTGACGGACACCCCACTTCACTCGGTGCCGCCTCAGGCGTGGTTGCCGGCCTGGTTGCCATTACACCGGCCTGCGCCAACGTCAGCCCCGTGGGTGCCCTCGGCCTCGGCGTCGTGGCCGGTGTGGCCTCCGCCCTCGCGGTCGGCCTGAAGTTCCGCTGGGGCTTCGATGACTCGCTCGACGTCGTCGGCGTGCACCTCGTGTCCGGCATCATCGGCACCGTGGCCCTGGGTTTCATCGCACTTCCCACCGACGGCGTGGGCGGCGGCCTCTTCTACGGCGGCGGCATGACCCAGATGTGGGCCCAGCTCGCAGCCGCCGGCATCGCCATCGCCTACTCGGCAATCCTGACGCTCATCATCGCCCTTGCCATCCACAAGACCATGGGCTTCCGGGTCTCGCAGGAACAGGAAACCGTGGGCGTGGACCTCAGCCTGCACGCCGAAACGGCTTACGAGTTCGGTGTGGGCGGCCACGGCGGATCCTTCCAGCCGCTGCACGACATGATCACGGGCAAGGGTCAGCAGGACTCCGCGGCCCAGCCGGCAAAGGCTGCACAGCAGAACGAATCAGCAACAGGTAAGGAAAGCGTGGGGGCATGAAACTGATCACTGCAATCGTCAGGCCGGAAAAGCTCGAAGCAATCCGGGAAGGACTGGAAGCCTACGGCGTACAGGGCCTGACGGTCAGCGCGGCCAGCGGTTACGGCCGGCAGCGCGGCTACACGGAGGTCTACCGCGGAGCGGAGTACAACGTGGATCTCCTGCCCAAGATCCGGGTGGAGGTGCTGGCCACGGACGAGCAGGCGGACGACATCCTGGACGTGATCATTGCCAGCTCCAACACCGGCCGCGCCGGGGACGGCAAGGTCTGGACAGTGGACGTCTTCGAAGCCGTCCGGGTCCGGACCGGCGAACGGGGAGTAGCCGCAATCTAGGGCAGGGCGGTGAGTAAGCAGCAGGCGGGCGGCATACCGGAAGGTAGGCCCCCCGCCTTTGCTGTGCCGGAAAGCTGCTGTGCCAGTGCCAGTGCCGGGAGGCAGGCAGGGGCAGGTCCAGGACGGCCTTCGGCCTACCCGCGCCGTCCGGTGGTGGGCCACGCTGCGGGACCGGCCGAACCGGCGTCGTACTCCTCGAGCAGCACCGCTTCCCGCTGCCAGGCCGTGAGCACCGGCTCAACGATCCGCCAGCATTCCTCTGCCGTGTCGCCCCGGACCGAGAGCAGCGGATCACCGGCCAGGACCCCCTCGAGGACTTCCCCGTAGGGGAGCAGGTCCGAGGCGCTGAGTTCGGTTTCGAGGGTCGCCCGGCTGAGGCTGAAAATATCGCCCGGGCCGTTCACGTCGACGTCGAACTGCAGGGTGTCGGGGCCGAAGCCAATCCGCAGCTGGTTGGGGGAGTCGACACCCGTGAAGCCCGCGGGAAGGTGCGGTACCGGCCGGAACGTGACAATTGCCTCCTTCCGTTTGGCACCCAGGGCCTTGCCCGAACGGAGGATGAAGGGGACACCCTTCCACCGCCAGTTGTCGATCCCGACCTCGATCTCGGCGAGCGTTTCGGTCCCGCGCTTCGGGTCCACGCCCTCTTCCCTGGCATAGTCGGGGACGTTCTTCCCCGCCACAGTTCCGGCCGTGTAGCGTGCCCGCCGGGTGCAGGCGGCCAAAGGGGTGTTGACGCTGCTGGCACGCAGGACCGCGGAGATGGCGTCCCGCAGGTCGCGCTCGCGGATGGTGGCGGGAGGTTCGATGGCCATCAGTGCCATGATCTGCAGGAGGTGGCTTTGGATCATGTCCCGGAGGGCGCCGGCGCTGTCGTAGTAGCGGGCGCGCCCCTCCAGAGCGAGGTCCTCGTCGAAGATGATTTCCACCTTTTCGACGTGGTGCCGGTTCCAGACCGGCTCCAGGAAGTTGTTCGCGAAGCGCAGCCCCAGGATGTTCAGCACGGTGGCCTTGCCGAGGAAATGGTCCACGCGGTGGATATGGTCCTCGGGGACGAGCCGCACCAGGGTCTGGTTGAGGGAGCGTGCGGACTCCTCGCTTGAACCGAACGGCTTCTCCATCACCAGCCGGGTCCCGGGCGGAACGTCCTCCGGCCGCAGGGATTCGCAGGCAAGCTGGCTGATCTTCGGAGGGAGTGCGAAGTACACTGCCACCGGTCCCTCGAGGCTGTTCAGTAACGCCGCAAGGGCACCACCGGCGGTGACATCCAGCTGGTGGTAGACGGTCTCCTTTTCCAGCGACTTCAGAGCATCCCGGCCGTCGGCCCCGGCAGCCTCGGCCGCCGCAGTGAAGGATGACTGCACGCGTTCCCGCCACTGCTCCGGCGTCCAGGGGTCCGACCCTGCCCCGACAAGCCGGAGCCCGGCCCCGCGTCCCCTTGCCACCAGGCGCGCCAGGCCCGGAAGGAGCAGCCGGCCGGTCAGATCCCCCGAGGCGCCGAGGATGAGCAGGGTTTTTACAGTTGTTTGGCTCGTCATTTTGCCAGCATGCCATCTGCCGGGCCCGACTTGGTACCCTAGATAGTCGAGTCCCGATCATCTCCTGAAAGAAGTGCGCGGCGCGTGTTCAATTCCCTGTCTGACCGGTTGACAGCAACCTTCAAGAATCTCCGCGGCAAGGGCCGCCTCACTGAGGCGGACGTCGATGCCACAGTCCGTGAGATCCGCCGTGCCCTCCTTGACGCGGACGTTGCCGTTCCCGTGGTGCGTGAATTCACTGGGCGGGTCCGCGAACGCGCCCTCGGCGCCGAGGTGTCGGCAGCGCTGAACCCGAGCCAGCAGATCGTCAAGATCGTCAACGAGGAACTGCAGGAGATCCTGGGCGGCGAGACCCGGCGCATCCGCCTCGCCAAGAGCGGCCCCACCATCATCATGCTGGCCGGCCTCCAGGGCGCCGGTAAGACCACCCTCGCCGGCAAGCTATCCAAGTGGCTCAAGGCCCAGGGCCACAGCCCCATCCTGGTGGCCTGCGACCTCCAGCGCCCCAACGCCGTCACCCAGCTGCAGGTGGTGGGCGAGCGGGCCAAGGTACCCGTCTTCGCTCCGCACCCGGGCGCCACCTCCACCGAACTCGACCGGCCTGCGGGCGATCCCGTGGAAGTGGCGCGCGCCGGCGTCGAGGAAGCCCGCCAGAAGCTGCACGACGTCGTCATCGTCGACACCGCCGGCCGGCTGGGCGTCGACGCCGACATGATGGAGCAGGCGCGCCAGATCCGCCGCGCCATCGTGCCGAACGAAGTGCTGTTCGTCATCGACTCCATGATCGGCCAGGACGCGGTGAACACGGCGCTCGCCTTCGACGAGGGCGTGAACTTCACCGGCATCGTCCTGTCCAAGCTCGACGGCGACGCCCGCGGCGGTGCGGCGCTTTCCGTCGCGTCGGTCACCGGCAAGCCGGTCATGTTCGCCTCCACGGGTGAAGGACTGGACGACTTCGAGCTGTTCCATCCGGACCGGATGGCCTCGCGCATCCTGGACATGGGCGATGTCCTCACGCTCATCGAGCAGGCCGAGAAGTCCTGGGACAAGGAAGAAGCTGCCCGGATGGCGAAGAAATTCGCCGACCAGGAAGACTTCACCCTGGAGGACTTCCTCGCCCAGATGCAGCAGATCCGCAACATGGGATCGATGAAGAAAATGCTCATGATGATGCCGGGTGCCCAGAACATCCGCCAGCAGCTGGAGCAGTTCGACGAGCGCGAGATCGACCGCGTGGAAGCGATCGTCCGCTCCATGACGCCGCACGAGCGCCTGGCCCCCAAGATCATCAACGGCTCGCGCCGCGCCCGTATCGCCCGCGGTTCCGGTGTCCACGTTTCCGAGGTCAACGGCCTGCTGGAGCGCTTTGCCCAGGCCCAGAAGATGATGAAGAAGATGGCCCAGGGTGGCATGCCGGGCATGCCGGGCATGCCCGGCCTTCCCGGCGCCGGAGGGGGAGCGCGGAAGAACGCCAAGAGCGCGCCGAAGAAGAAGGCAAAGTCCGGCAATCCGGCCAAGGCGGCCCAGGAGCGGAAGGAAGCCGAGGCACGCCGGGCCAACGCCGCCAAGGCGCTCCCGACCGGCGCTGCCTTCGGCCAGCAGTCCGGCGACTTCGACCCGTCCCAGTTGAACCTGCCCAAGGGCTTCGACAAGTTCCTCGGCAAGTAGGGGCTTCCGCCGGGCTGACCAGCAGGGGATACTCCCGCAGCGCCCTGCCGGGCGCCGAATGCTGGTTGCTGGGGCGGTTCCCGGGGAAGTCTGTGCCGTGGAATAGGGTTGGGACATGTTCAAGCAGAGGGTAGTGTTCGTGCACGGCGCCGGAAGTTACGGTGCCGCAGCATGGCCGCGCCAGCATGGCATGGCACTGTCCTACGACGCTCTGTTCCTGCGCCGCCACGGCTTCGATCCGGTCGCCGAACCGGTGGAGTCCTCGTTCGCCGCGGATACCGCCATCGTGTTGCGGTCGCTCGCTGACGATGGGCGCGGCGCCGCCGGCGGCCACGTCGTGGCCCACGCCCAGGGTGCCATCGCGGCCATGATGGCTGCCGTGGAACGGCCCGATCTCGTCTATTCGCTGACCCTAGTGGAACCGGCATGCCTGTCGCTGACGGCGGAACTGCCGGCCACGGCGGCCCACATCGGCCTCATGCAGCCCTTGTTCGAGGTCCGGCACCAGCTCAGCGACGAAGACTTCCAGCGCGAGTTCGTGCGGCGGGTCTATGCCACCGACCTGCAGGAACCGGCCACCGCGGAGGAGAAGCGGTCCGCCCGGCGCCTGCGGCTGCAGGCGCCCTCCTGGGAGGCGCCGCTGCACATCGTTCCCGGGGTCCCCACCCTGGTCCTGACCGGCGGATGGGAACCCCTGTACGAGGAAATTGCCGGCTACCTCCGCGAAACCGGAGCCGTGCACCGCACCGCTGCCGGCGGGCACCGGCCGCATGATTCCCCCGACGGGGACCGGGCCGTCCGGTCCTTTATCAGCGACATCAGCAGGGCCCGGTCCGCCCGGGCGTCCTGACGGACCGCCCGGGCTTCCCCTTCGTCCGGCCGGCCCCCAATTGCCAGCCGGACGAAGGGGAAGGCTTCTACGTGGAGACAGTCTCGGGCAGCCGCGGTTCCGGCAGGTAGACCTTGCCGCCCGAGGCCAGGAATTCCTGGCTCTTCTCCCGCATCCCCGTGGCCCGGTCGGCAAGGGCCGCCTGTGCTTCCGCGGTTCCGTATTCGTCCCGGATATCCTGGCTGATCCGCATGGAGCAGAACTTGGGTCCGCACATGGAGCAGAAATGGGCCGTCTTGGCCGGCTCCGCTGGGAGCGTCTCGTCATGGAAGGCCTCGGCGGTCACCGGATCCAGTGACAGGGCGAACTGGTCGCGCCAGCGGAATTCAAAGCGTGCCTTGGACAGCGCGTCATCGCGTTCGTGCGCGCCGGGGTGGCCCTTGGCCAGGTCCGCAGCGTGCGCTGCGATTTTGTAGGTGATGACCCCCGTCTTGACGTCGTCCTTGTTGGGCAGGCCCAGGTGTTCCTTCGGTGTCACGTAGCAGAGCATCGCCGTGCCGTAGCGGGCGATTTCCGTGGCGCCGATGGCTGACGTGATGTGGTCGTAGCCCGGCGCCACGTCCGTAACCAGGGGACCCAGGGTGTAGAAGGGCGCCCCCTTACACAGCTCCTGCTGGCGCTCCACGTTTTCACGGACCAGGTGGAAGGGGATGTGCCCGGGACCTTCCACCATCACCTGGACGTCGTATTCCCAGGCCCGCAGGGTGAGTTCCGCGAGCGTGTCCAGCTCCGCGAACTGGGCGTCGTCGTTCGCGTCCGCCGTGGCACCCGGCCGCAGCCCGTCCCCAAGCGAAAACGCGACGTCGTATTTGGCGAAGATTTCACACAGTTCGTCGAAGTGCGTGTAGAGGAAATTCTCCTGGTGGTGCGCCAGGCACCAGCCGGCCATGATGGAGCCGCCACGCGACACGATGCCCGTGACCCGGTTTGCTGTCAGCGGCACGTAGCGCAGGAGGACACCGGCGTGCACCGTCATGTAGTCCACGCCCTGCTCGCACTGCTCAATGACGGTGTCGCGGAAGATCTCCCAGGTCAGCTTGTTGGCTTCGCCATTGACCTTCTCCAGCGCCTGATAGATGGGCACGGTACCGATCGGCACGGGGGAGTTCCGGATGATCCATTCCCGCGTGGTGTGGATGTCATCGCCGGTGGAGAGGTCCATCACTGTGTCCGCGCCCCACTGCGTGGCCCACTGCAGCTTGTCCACCTCCTCTGCGATGGAACTGGTGACAGCGGAGTTGCCGATGTTGGCGTTGATCTTCACCAGGAATGCCTTGCCGACGATCATCGGCTCCGACTCGGGGTGGTTGATGTTGCTGGGGATGATGGCCCGGCCCGCCGCCAGTTCGCTGCGGACCAGCTCCACGTCGCAGTTTTCGCGCAGGGCCACGAAGCGCATCTCAGGTGTGATGATGCCCTGCCTGGCATAGTGCATCTGGGTCACGGTCCGGCCTACGACGGCGCGGCGGGGCGCCGGCTGCGCGCCCTTCCACTCGGCTGATGCGGCGCCGCGGCGGACAGCCGAGCGGCCGTCGTCGAGCAGGTTCCTGTCCCTGCCGCTGTACGCCTCGGTGTCTCCCCTCTCTGCGATCCATGCTGCCCGGAAGGGCGGCAGCCCCATTACCGGATCACTGCCCGGTCCGGCGGTCCGGTAGGTGCGGAAGGGCGGGTTCGCCTCTCCATTGGGGGACGGTTCCAGGGAGATTTCCGTCACCGGGACCCGGATGCCGGATTCGCCATCTTCGATGAAGGCCAGCGCATGCGATGCCAGTGACCGGGTGGCAGGTGCCCCTGGCTTTCCGTCCGGCTGTGCGCTCCCGGACTGGTTTTGGGCAGGGCTCTGCTGTTCATTTGGTGTACTCAAGGAATACTCACTTCCTTCGCCGGCATTACCCGGACAGGTTCGACGGTCGCAGGCTGCCTCAGCCCGATCTCAGCCCCTGCAGGGGCACCCGTGTGGTCAGGAACGAAGCTACCACAGCCGCTCCGCCGATCCTTGCCACGACTGCCGGTGCTAGCCTGACTGGCGACGAAAAGGGAGTCCGATGCCGGAAATCATAGAATTCAGCGGCCCTGTGCTGACCGGGCCGGCCAGCGAACACCGTGGCCTGTGGTCCGTGGACGGGGTGCTGACGTTTATCCGCCCGCAGCAGGCTCCGGACCGGGTGCTGGACGGGTGGGTGCTGCCCGGCCTGGTGGATGCCCACTGCCATATCGGGCTGGGGGCGGAGGGTCCGGTGGATTCCGCCACCGCGGCGCGCCAGGCCCGGGTGGACCTGGCTGCCGGAACGCTGCTGGTTCGTGATGCCGGCTCACCGGCCGACACCCGGTGGATGCAGGGCGGCCGGGACTTCCCGGTGCTGATCCGGGCCGGACGCCATGTGGCCCGCACACGCCGGTACCTCCGTGGCTTCGCGGACGAGGTGGAACCGGAGGACCTGGTGGAGGCCGTGCGCAAACAGGCCCGCGACGGCGACGGCTGGGTCAAGCTCGTCGGGGACTGGATCGACCGCGGAGCCGGCGACCTGGCACCCTCGTTTCCGGCCGCCGTCGTCCGTGACGCCGTCCGGGCCGCCCATGACGAGGGCGCCCGCGTGACTGCGCACTGCTTCGCCGAAGACACTCTTGACCAGATGCTGGATGCGGGCATTGACTGCATCGAGCACGCCACCGGCCTCCTGCCGCGGCACCTTCCCCGTTTTGCGGAACAGGGCGTGCCCATCGTCCCTACCCTGGTCAACATCGCCACGTTCCCCGACATCGCTGCGCAGGCAAGGCACAAATTCCCGCGCTACGCCGCGCACATGATGGCCCTGTGGGAGCGGCGCCTGGAGCGGGTGGGCGAGGCGTACGACGCCGGCGTGAGGATTTACGCAGGTACCGACGCCGGCAGCGTCATCAGGCACGGCAGGATCGCCGACGAGATCCTTGCACTGCACCAGGCAGGCCTGCCCGTGGCGGCTGCGCTCGACGCTGCCTGCTGGGCGGCGCGGGAGTGGCTCGGAGCCGACGGCGTGGCTGAGGGGGCGCGTGCCGACGTCGTTCTCTGCCGGGAGGATCCGCGCACCCGGCCGGAAGCTGTCCGGGATCTTTCCCACGTGGTGCTGGGAGGCCGCATCCTCACCAGCGGACCATAGGAAAGTACTTGGAATAAATTGAAGCTTCAAGTAATTTTAACTGTGACGGGCCGTTCCCCCCGTTCGGCCCCCAGCACAGGGAGCACTCAATGACCGCAGAAGCCACCAGCCAGGATCTTCTTCCCGCTGACCTCACCATGGGCACCGTGATGCTCAAGGTCGGTGACATGAAGGTCATGACCGACTACTACCAGCGCGCCCTCGGCCTCGACGTCGTCGCCGAGCAGGACGGCGGCCTCTACCTCGGCCGCCGCCAGAAGCCGCTTGTCCACCTGGCACCCGCTCCCGGACTGAACCTTCCGGGCAGGGGGGAGGCCGGCCTCTTCCATACCGCGCTGTTGTTCGGGGACCAGGCCTCCCTTGCTGCAACCATCGCCACCGCCGCCCGCTTCGACCCGCATTCGTTCACCGGCAGCGCCGACCACCTCGTCAGCGAAGCCTTCTATTTCAATGACCCGGAAGGCAACGGCATTGAGCTGTACTGGGACCGGCCGCGCAGCAACTGGTCCTGGAACGGGACGGACGTGGTGATGGACAGCCTGGCACTGCCGCCGCAGCGCTACCTCGAGCAGCACCTCACGGAGGAAGCCCTGGAAGCGCAGCACTCCACCGCGGCCGGCGTGGGCCACGTCCACCTCCAGGTGGGCGACGTGCAGTCCGCCCGCGACTTCTACGTTGGCATCCTCGGCTTCGAGAAGACCGCTGGGTGGCACGGGCAGGCCCTCTTTGTTTCTGCAGGCCGGTACCACCACCACATGGCCATGAACGTTTGGAACAGCCGCGGCGCCGGGCCCCGGAAGGACACGCTGGGCCTGGGTGAAGTGCTCATTGAAGTACCCACCGGTGACGACGTCGGCGCGCTGGCTGACCGCCTGAAAGTCGCCGGGGTTCCGTCCCGCCACACCGGGGCCGAGCTGCGGTTCGAGGACCCGTGGCGCAACAACATCCGGGTGGCAGTACGCTGACGCCGGCGCCCCCGTACTAGGCTGAAACCGAAAGGCCGGTGCGGGTGACCGCCCCGTCCGCCGCATTCGACGGAAGGTTACCCCAATGGGCTTCACCGAGATCTTTGTCGCCACCCATGATGCAGCGCTCAAGCGCGCCGGTCTCCTGGACGAAGGCGGGGGAGCGCCCGCCGGCCAGGGGGTCCGCATCCCGGACATCACGGACTACGAGGTGGAACAGCTCGGGGATTTGGCCGGTACGGCCGTGCACGCCGGGGGAGCCGACTACGAGTTGACCATGGTCGACGTCACCAGCGATTCCCTTCTTGCCGTGCCCCCGGCCATGGTCCGGGCGCTGGCCGACCTGCTGACCTACGAAACCGAAGGCGAAGGCAACGTCCTGGACGACGTCGCCGAGCAGTGGGCGGCACAGGAGGACATGCCGTTCGGCGCTGACCAGGCCCGTGCGTATGTCCAGCAGCTGGCCGAACTTGCCGGCGGCGTCGATGATTCAGAACGGACGGGACTGTACGTCTGGTCCGCGTAACCGTTGGCGCAGCCTGTCCTGGGGCGTCCTTCCTGCAACCCCCTTCCGCGGCCCGCGCCGCGCCAAGTCGAAATCGCGGCGCTCATCTGGCACAATAAACAGGTACTCGATCTGCGTGGCCCCTCTCTCCGCGTCCGGATCCTGTCCTTCGAACCCGCAAGTACGGCCCGCCCCACGGGTGCAGAAAACCGGGCTCACCCCCTTTTTCTGAAACAGGAGTGACCACAAAAGTGGCCGTAAAGATTCGCCTTAAGCGCCTCGGCAAGATGCGCGCCCCGTACTACCGCATCGTCGTCGCGGACTCACGCACCAAGCGTGACGGCCGCGCCATCGAGGAAATCGGCAAGTACCACCCCACCGAAGAGCCCTCGTACATCGAGGTCAACTCCGAGCGTGCGCAGTACTGGCTGTCCGTCGGCGCCCAGCCGTCCGAGCAGGTTGCCGCGATCCTGAAGATCACCGGTGACTGGCAGAAGTTCAAGGGCCTGCCGGGCCAGGAAGGCACCCTCAAGACCAAGTCTGAGAAGGAAGCCTTCGTTGCCCCGGAAAAGGGTTCCGTGATCATCCCGGAAGCCATCACCAAGAAGGCATCCAAGTCTGACGCCGCCGAGGCCCCCGCCGAAGCCGAAGCAGAGACCACCGAGGCTGAGTAAATTGCTGGCAGACGCGCTGGAGCACCTGGTCCGCGGGATCGTTGATTCCCCGGACGACGTCAAGGTCAGCTCGAAGAACAACCGCCGCGGGGACACCCTCGAGGTGCGTGTTCATCAGGACGATCTCGGACGGGTGATCGGCCGCCAGGGCCGCACGGCACGCGCACTGCGCACCGTCGTCGCGGCACTGGCCGGCGGCGAACAGGTAAGGGTCGACGTCGTCGACACCGACCGCCGCCGCTGAGCGCACGGCAACACCAGCTCTTGCTCCGGCCCCTCCACCTGCAGGTGGAGGGGCCGGAGTCTTTTCCAGAACATCCGCTTTATCGACCCGAACAGAGGAACACATGCAGCTTCAGGTGGCCCGCATCGGCAAGCCCCACGGCATCCGCGGGGAAGTCACGGTCCAGGTCCTGACAGACGCTCCTGAGGACCGCTTTGTCCCCGGCACCGAATTCGTGGTTGAGCCGGCGTCCTCCGGCCCGCTGACGGTGACCAGCGCACGCTGGAACAAGGACATTCTCCTCCTGGCATTCGAAGAGGTGGCCGACCGTAACCAGGCAGAGACGCTGCGCGGTGCCAAGCTCTTCATTGAAACTGCGGACCTGGACGAGGACGACGACGAAGGCTGGTACGAGCATGAACTCGTGGGCCTCGAAGCCCGCGTGGGAGACCAGGTGGTGGGCAAAGTCGCCGCCCTGAACACCGCTCCCGCCCAGGACCTGCTGATGGTCGCCACCCCGGAAGGCGGGGAAATCCTGGTCCCGTTCGTGGAACAGATCGTCCCGGAAGTGAACATTGCGGAGGGATACATCCTGCTCACCCCGCCGGACGGCCTCTTCGAACTGAATTCGGACGACGCCGCCGCCTCACCCGGTGAGGAAGGCAAGGCGTAGATGCGGATCGACGTCGTCACCATTTTCCCGGAGTACCTGGCACCGCTGGAACTCTCGCTGATCGGAAAGGCCCGGCAGGACGGCCTGCTGGATCTTCGGGTCCATGACCTGCGAACTTTCACCACCGACAGGCACCGGACTGTGGATGACACCCCCTACGGCGGCGGCGCCGGCATGGTGATGAAGCCCGAGCCCTGGGCGCAGGCCCTTGCGTCCATCGCCGGAGACCGTCCGGAAGGGGCCGACAAGCCGGTCCTGATCGTCCCGTCGCCGGCGGGGGAGCGGTTCACCCAGGCGCTTGCCTACGAACTGGCCGAAGAAGATCACCTGGCCTTCGCGTGCGGGCGGTACGAGGGGATCGACGAACGCGTCATTGACTGGTCCCGTGAGCACTTCGATGTCCGGCCCGTCAGCCTTGGAGACTATGTCCTGAACGGCGGGGAGGTGGCTGTCCTGGCGATGGTCGAGGCCATCGGCAGGCTGCTTCCCGGCGTCGTGGGCAACCCCGAATCGCTGGTGGAGGAGTCCCATTCGGACGGCCTGCTGGAGTACCCCGTCTACACCAAGCCCTCCGTCTGGCGGGAGCGTGAAGTGCCTCCGGTGCTGCTGAGCGGCAACCACGGCAGGATTGCCCAGTGGCGGCGGCACGAACAGTTTCGCCGGACGGCCCAGCGCCGCCCGGACCTCCTCGAAGGGTTCGACGCCGGCAAGCTGCCGCGTGCCGACCGCACCGAACTGCAGGACCTTGGGTACGACGTCGTCGACGGGAAGCTGGTCCGCCGCGCGGGGGCGGCGGACGAAGCACGCGACTGACGGTGCCGCACCGTCTGTCGGACCAGGGTGCGGATTGGCTGTAACGGCGCTGCTGTGGCAAAATTAGTCCTTGTGTCTGCTGGGCCAGCGCCTGCCACAGGGGGAGCGAAGCCAACAGCCTGACAACCGGCCCCGTCAACAATTGGGGTGGCCGGACTACCTAACTTTCGGCAGCATTTCCGGCGCTATCTGCGCCAGGCTCTGCTGCCGTGACCCAAAGTGAATGACCTGTGGCGTTCACCAGGAGTGCAATCATGCATATTCTCGATTCTGTAGATGCAGCTTCGCTGCGCACCGATGTTCCCGAATTCCGCGCGGGAGACACCCTCAAGGTTCACGTGAACATCATCGAAGGCAAGAACTCCCGCGTCCAGGTATTCCAGGGCTTCGTCCTGGGCCGCCAGGGTGACGGCGTCCGCGAAACCTTCACGGTCCGCAAGGTCTCCTTCGGTGTCGGCGTTGAGCGTACCTTCCCGGTACACTCCCCGATCATCGAAAAGATCGAGGTTGTCACCAAGGGCGACGTCCGCCGCGCCAAGCTTTACTACATGCGTGCACTGCGCGGTAAGGCTGCAAAGATCAAGGAAAAGCGCGACTTCAGCGCCGCCAAGTAAGTCCTTTTTCGGACATACGCAGGCTGGGCCGCAGCCGTATCCGGCCAGCGCCGGAGCCAATCAGCACCAGCGCCAGGATACGGACCATGGACCAGACAAAACGCCAGCCCACAAAAATGGGCTGGCGTTTTGTGTTCCTGGCACTGCTCCTTGCCGTTGCCGTCAGCGGCGTGGTGCGGTCACTCTGGATCGACGTCTACTTCATCCCGTCTGAATCCATGGAGCCCCTGCTGGAAGGCGGCGACCGGATCCTGGTGTCCCGTACTGACTTCAAGGCAGAACCCATCCGCCGGGGCGACGTCGTGGTGTTCGACGGCAGGGGTACGTTCGCGCCGCTCAGCAGCGGCAGGGGCCCAGTCATGGATGCCGCAGCCGGCGTCACCCAGTGGCTTGGCCTTGCCGGCAGCGACACCACCTACGTCAAACGCGTCATCGGGCTCCCCGGCGACACCGTGGTCTGCTGTGACGCGGCAGGAAAAATCACGGTGAACGGCGAAGCGCTGGACGAGCCCTACGTTTTCAGCGGCGACGCCCCCAGCACGCAGAAGTTCACCGCGGTGATCCCCGAGGGGCGGCTGTGGCTGATGGGAGACCACCGCTCGCTGTCCGCCGATTCCCGGAGCCTGCTGGGTGCCCCCGGTGGCGGCATGGTGCCGATGGAACGCGTTATCGGGCGCCCGGTCCAGATCATCTGGCCCCTTGATAGATTTGCTCCAGTACCCCGCCCGTACGCGGCGGAACCAATAACAGAGAACGGACAGTAGATGCCCGAGAACCACGCGCGGACACCGGAACCGCGCCCCGACGGCGCCTCTGACACCTCGGCAGGCCAGGGCGCCGCCGGGGCCGTTCCCGGTGGGGAGACGCCGGCTCCGGCAACGGCGGAAAGCCGGTCCGCTGCAAAGGCAGCCGCAAAACCTGCCGGCAGCCCGGTGTTCGCGTGGCTGAAGGAGGTCGCCACGGTGGTGGTGATCGCCGTCGTGCTGTCCTTCCTCATCAAGACCTTCCTTTTCCGGGCTTTTTTCATCCCGTCCGAGTCCATGGTGAACACGCTGGATATCGACGACCGCATCTTCGTCAACCTCCTGGTGCCGGAACCTTTCTCGCTCAGCCGCGGAGACATTGTGGTCTTCCGCGACACCAAGGGCTGGCTCCCACCGGTTGAGGAGAAGGCACAAGGGCCATTCACCTGGGTGCAGGACGGGCTGACGTTCGTTGGGCTGCTGCCGGACGGTTCCGAGCAGCACCTCGTCAAAAGGGTCATCGGCCTGCCCGGCGACCACGTGGTCTGCTGCGACGCCGGCGGTAAACTGACCATTAACGGCACTGCCGTGGACGAGCCCTACGTCAACCCGGCCGAGGTCCCGCAGGTCAGTAACTTCGACGTGGTGGTTCCCGAAGGAAAGGTGTGGGTGATGGGTGACAACCGGAACCATTCCGCCGATTCGAGGGCGCATATGGATTCCGACGGCGGATTCATCGACCTTGACGATCTCGAGGGCAAGGCGGCCGTCATCGCGTGGCCGCTGAACCGGATAACCAGCCTGGACAACTATCCGGACGTGTTCCGGAATGTCCCGGCCGCACCCTGACATGTCCCCGGCAGCAGTCAAGGCGGGCGCGGCAAAGGCCGCTCCAGCCGGCAGCCGTTCCGGCTCCACGAAAGTGTCCGCCGGCCGTGCCATGGCACCCACGCTACGGCACGAGCGGACCTTCAAGGCCCAGGGGGTACGTTTCCTTGCGGGAATGGACGAGGTGGGCCGCGGGGCGCTGGCCGGGCCGGTCAGCGTTGGCATCGCCGTCGTCGACCTGGAACGCCAACGCAGCCTTGCAGGGGTGCGGGACAGCAAGCTCCTGCCGCCGGCGGAACGGGAACGCCTCGATCCCCTGGTCCGCCGCTGGAGCGTAGCCTCAGCGGTGGGCCATGCCAGCGCCCGGGAAATCGATGAGTTCGGCATCATGGCCGCGCTGCGCCTGGCGGGAACCCGGGCCTGGAACGCCGTCCTCGCGGCGGGGATCACGCCCGACCTCGTGCTTTTGGACGGCAACCACAACTGGCTTTCCCCGGCGGAGCAGCCGTCCTTCTTTGAGCCTGTTGCCCTTGAAGCTGGCTGCCAGGCCCCGGTGCACACCAAAATCAAGGCCGACATGCAATGCCTGAGTGTCGCGGCGGCGAGCGTTATCGCCAAGGTGGAACGGGACAGGGCCATGCGGGAACTGCACGCCGAGTATCCGGACTTTGGCTGGGACATCAACAAGGGTTACGCCACGGCGCTGCACCGTGACAAGCTGCGCGCTGCCGGCCCAAGCCCCTACCACCGCGTGAGCTGGAACCTGCTCGGCGGGGAGCGCCGGGACGGGGAAGCCGCGGACGGTGAAGTGACTGACGAGGGATTTGCCATCGATGAACTCTCATGCGACGAACTGTCCGGCCCGCAGGGAACCGCCGCGGGCTGATCCCGGCTCGGCCCGGGCGCCGCAACGGCGGACATGGTGCAAGATGGAAGCATGAGTGCTGAGGATCTTGAAAACTACGAAACCGACATGGAGCTCCAGCTCTACCGTGAATACCGCGACGTCGTCGGACTGTTCAGCTATGTAGTCGAGACCGAACGGCGCTTCTACCTGGCCAACCACGTGGATCTGCAAGCCCGCAGCGCAGACGGTGAGGTCTACTTCGACCTGACACTGCAGGACGCCTGGGTGTGGGACGTGTACCGCTCCGCCCGGTTCGTCAAGAGCGTCCGGGTCCTCACCTTCAAGGACGTCAACGTCGAAGAACTTCCGCGCAATGAAGAGTTGGCCATGCCGAAGGACGTGGACCTGGGCAACTAGCTCTCGGGCCGCCGCGCCACTTTCCCTTCACAGCCCGCCGTATGCACATACGGCGGGCTGTGCTGTCCGCCACTGCTTCCGCAGCCCCAGGCTGGTTAACGGAGGTAGAAACATGAGATCGAAAGACCTGCTGGGCCGGCGCGGCGAGGAACTCGCGGCCGGTTACCTGGAGTCGCTGGGCATGCTGGTGGTGGAACGCAACTGGCGCTGCCCCGAGGGTGAAATCGACATCGTTGCCCTGGACGGCGACGCCCTGGTGATCGCCGAAGTCAAAACTCGGCGTTCCCTTGACTACGGCCATCCGTTCGAAGCGGTGGGGCCGGAAAAGCTGGCCCGGCTGCACCGCCTCGGCTCGGCATGGTGCCGCGACCGGGAATTGCGGATGCCGCTGCGGCGGGTCGACGTGATTGCCGTCGTTGACGACGGCGGAGGGCAGCCCACGGTGGAACACCTCAAGGGGGTGGGGTGATGGCACTGGGCCGTACATATTCCATCGCACTGCTGGGCCTGAACGGGTACATGGTTGAGGTCGAGGCGGACATTGGACAGACCCTGCCGGCCTTCATCATCCTTGGGCTGCCCGATGCTTCACTCAACGAAGCACGGGAGCGGATCAGGTCCGCGGCCAGGAACTCCGGAATCCCGCTCAGCCGCAGGAAGATCACTGCCAACCTGATTCCGGCGTCGCTGCCCAAGCGCGGTTCCGGCTTCGACCTGGCCGTGACCATGGCCGTGCTCCGCGCCGCCAGCGACATCCGGCCCACTGGCCGGACGGTCTTCATTGCAGAGCTGGGACTCGACGGCCGGCTCCGGCCGGTCCGCGGGATCCTTCCTGCGGTCATGGCCTCGGTAAAGGCAGGATTCCCTGACATCGTGGTGGCGCAGGCGAACCTCGCCGAGGCCGCCCTGGTTCCGGGGGCACATGTGCGGGGCTACCGCACCCTTGCCCGGCTGGCACTGGACTTCGGGGCAGATCCCCAGGAACTCGCCCTCGACTTCGAACCCGAGGACCATGACGGTGGCAATCACCCCTGCGCCACGGCCGGGCCCTGCCCTGACATGGCTGACGTGTCCGGACAGGGCGACGCCCGCCGTGCCCTGGAGGTAGCAGCCGCCGGTGCCCACCACCTGCTGCTGACCGGGCCGCCCGGCGCCGGTAAGACGATGCTGGCCGAACGGCTGCCCGGCCTGCTGCCGGACCTTGGCGACCATGAGTCCATGGAGGTCACCGCCATCCACTCCCTCTGCGGACTTCCCTCCTCCACGGTCCAGCTGCTTCGGCGGCCGCCCTTCGAAAGCCCCCACCATTCAGCAACGGCTGCCGCCATCATCGGCGGAGGTTCCGGGCTGCCACGGCCCGGGGCAGCTTCCCGGGCGCACCGCGGAGTGCTCTTTCTGGACGAGGCACCCGAATACGAGCGGCGGGTCCTGGACGCGCTGCGTCAGCCGCTGGAAAGCGGCGAACTGGTCATCCACAGATCGGCTGGGACCGCGGCTTATCCGGCGCGCTTCCAGCTGGTACTCGCAGCCAATCCCTGCCCCTGTGGCAAGGCCTCCGGTAAGGGGCTCGAGTGCACCTGCACACCCATGATGCGCCGCCGGTACCTGGCCAGGATGTCCGGGCCGCTGCTCGACCGGGTGGACATCCAGCTGCAGGTCGAACGCGTATCGCTTGCCGAGTTCGGGCAGTCCGGGGCCGAGGAGGACTCGGCAGCCGTAGCCGGACGCGTGCGGGATGCCCGCTTCCGCCAGTCGGAGCGGCTGCAGCCCTTCGGGCTGGAGACCAACTCCCAGGTGCCGGGCCGCATCCTGCGCGGTGAACTGCGGCTGGCCCCGGCGGCAACCCGGATCCTGGACCATTCCCTGGAGCGGGGCATCCTGACCGCACGTGGCTATGACCGCGTGTTGCGCCTGGCCTGGACGCTCGCGGATCTGGGCCACCGGGACAAGCCGGATACCGACGACGTCGGACAGGCGCTCGGTTTGCGGCAGGCCGCGGCGGTGACGGCATGATGGAAGCAGCGCTGGATAGGGACCGCCTGGCCCGCGCCGCACTGTCACGGTTGATGGAGCCACAGGACGCCGCCGGGCTTGCGCTCGTCCAGGTGGCGGGAGCCGTGGATGCCCTTGGCATCGCTACCGGCGAATTAAAGGCAGGGCCGGAACTGGAACGCGAAATTACGGCGCTCCTTGCGGACAGCGGAGCCGCCAGCAGCTGGGCCGGCATGGCGGCTGCGCTCAAGCGGTGGCAGCCGAGGATCCCGGACCTGGCTCCGGAGCGGGACCTCGCAACCATGGCCCGCCTGGGCGGACGGCTCATCATCCCGTCCGACGAGCTATGGCCGGGCCAGTTGGCAGACCTCGGGATCCAGGAGCCGCTCTGCCTCTGGTGGCGCGGCCAGGAGCAGCCCCTGCCAGCGGTGGACACCAGCGTCGCACTGGTAGGGTCCCGGGACAGCACCAGCTACGGGGCCTCGGTGACGGGGGACTTCGCCTACTCGCTGGCCCAGCGCGGATTTACCGTGGTGTCCGGCGGTGCCTACGGGATCGACGCCCATGCACACCGGGCAGCGCTCGCCGGTGGAACCGGTGCTGTTCCCACCATCGCGGTCATGGCAGGAGGCGTGGACAGGTTCTATCCGTCCGGCAATGAGGACCTTCTGAGGGCTGTCTGCAACCAGGGTGCTGTCCTCGCGGAGGTGCCGCCGGGGTCAGCCCCCACGCGCTACCGGTTCCTGCAGCGCAACCGGCTGATTGCGGCACTGTCCGCCGTCACCGTCGTCGTTGAGGCGCGCTGGCGCTCCGGAGCGCTGAACACCGCCCATCACGCCGAAACCCTCGGCCGTGCGGTCGGTGCTGTACCCGGATCGGTGCACAGCGCGAATTCCGCAGGATGCCACCGCCTGCTGCGGGACGGGGGAGCAGTTTGCGTTACCGACGCGGCAGAAGTTGCCGAACTGGCATCCCCGAGCGGCAGTGCATTGCCCGAACAGCGGCAGGGAAGTGCCCAGGTCCAGGACGGGCTGACCCTTGAGGACCTGATCCTGCTCGATGCGCTGCCGCTGCGCTCCACCACCTCGGTCGAAAAGCTCTCGGCCGTGGCGGGGCTGGGGCAGGAATCGGTGCGTGCAGGCCTGGGCCGGCTCGGACTGCTCGGCCTGGCCGTCTCCGAACGGGGCGGCTGGAAGAGAGGCAAGGCCTCCGTCTGATGCGCGGCCCTGATGGAGACAAAGTGGTGGCCGATACCGTGTCAGCCCGCAGGTGAGGCTCCAGGAACTGAGACAGTAAGGGAGTGGAAAATGAGGAACTGCCACCGGGACTCAGCGACGCCCTGGACGCGTTCGCCGGCTACCTGTCCGGAGAGCGTGCGGTGTCGGCCCACACGCGGCGCGCCTACCTGGGCGACATCCGCAGCCTCCTGGCGCATGCCGCATCCGAAGGCGCCTCCGTGCTTGGGGATCTCGAACTGGGCATGCTCCGCCGCTGGCTGGGTGTCCAGAGCCAGTCCGGTGCCGCCCGCGCAACCCTGGCCCGGCGGTCGGCCACGGTAAGGTCTTTCACCGCGTGGGCCTTGCGCGAAGAACGGATCGCCGCGGATCCTGCCCTGCGGCTGAAGGCGCCCAAGCGGGAACGGTCCCTGCCCGGTGTCCTGCAGAGTTCGCAGCTGACCCGGCTACTGGGCCAGCTGGAGCAAAGTGCGGCCGACGGCGCGCCCCTGGCCGTCCGCAACCGCGCCATCGTGGAACTCCTTTACGCCACCGGCGTGCGGGTGGGGGAACTTGCCGGGCTGGACATCGATGACCTGGACCCGGACCGGCGCACACTGCGGGTGCTGGGCAAAGGCAACAAGGAGCGGACCGTTCCCTACGGCGTTCCCGCCGCGATGGCGGTGGATGACTGGCTGCGCCGTGGACGGCCCCTGCTTGCCCGGGAGAGCAGCGGCCCCGCCCTGTTCCTGGGCGCCCGCGGCGGCAGGGTGGACCAGCGGCAGGTGCGGGAGCTGGTCAACCGGCTCCTGGAGGCGCTGGGGGATACCTCGGCTTCGGGACCCCACGCCCTGCGCCACTCCGCCGCAACCCACCTGCTGGACGGCGGCGCCGACCTGCGGGCGGTGCAGGAGATCTTGGGCCACAGCAGCCTGGCCACGACGCAAATCTACACACACGTTTCGGTGGACCGGCTGCGCAAAAGCTACCAGCAGGCCCACCCGCGGGCCTGAGTTCCGGAAAGCTAATCGCACTGGCGTAATTCCGCAGGGTACGGCACAATAAGAGTCACGTCCGGCAACTTTCAAGTACCGCTTGAAGCCCTTGGGCTGAAGGCGGTGCGGCAAGTCCGGACACAGCATTCATATCTGAATAACCAGGCAGGAAGTCCCGCAGGCAGGGCACAGCGGTTCCATCCAGGCAGAGGTCGTTGGGGAAGACGTACCTAGAGCTATGGAGGATGGAATGTCTGTTGCAATGACCCGCGGTGTGCTTTTCGTTCACTCGGCCCCTACGGCCCTGTGCCCTCATGTTGAGTGGGCTATCGGTTCCGTCGTTGACAAGCGCACGGACCTTGAGTGGACCCCTCAGCCTGCCGCGCCCGGAATGTTCCGTGCCGAGCTGTCCTGGACCGGGACGCCCGGCACCGGGGCTAAGTTGGCGTCCTCACTGCGCGGCTGGGCGCACCTCCGTTTCGAAGTGACGGAGGAGCCGAGCCAGGGAGTGGATGGCGGGCGGTGGTCGCATACGCCTGAGCTGGGGATTTTCCACGCCGTGACGGACGTGCACGGCAACATCATGGTGTCCGAGGACCGCATCCGCTACGCCTACGAGTCCGGAGCCGGGGACCCCGCTGCCGTCTACCATGAACTCTCCCTTGCCCTCGGTGAAGCCTGGGACGAGGAACTCGAACCCTTCCGGCACGCCGCGGAAGGCGCTCCCGTGCGCTGGCTCCACCAGGTGGGCTGACCGCCGTCGTACCCCATTCCGGTTTCCCGGACCCGAATACCACTCCATAGCAAAAGAGGAGGCCCCGCCAACCGGCGGGGCCTCCTCGTGTTCCGGGCAGGACCCGGAGTGGTGTCAGACGCTGCGGACGGCAACGACGGCGTTGTGGCCGCCGAAACCGAATGAGTTGCTGAGCGCCACGATATTCCCGGCAGGCAGCTCACGCGCGGAGGTCACAACGTCGAGCGGGATCTCCGGGTCCTGGTTCTCGAGGTTGATGGTCACCGGCGCCTTGCGGTCGTAAACCGCCAGGACGGTGAGGACGGCTTCAACGGCACCGGAAGCGCCCAACAGGTGGCCCATCTGCGACTTCGTGGCGGAGACCGCCACGTTGTCCACGTGGTTGCCCAGTGCGGCGCGCAGGGCGGTGTACTCAGGCTTGTCACCAACGGGGGTGGAGGTGGCGTGGGCGTTGACGTGGACCACGTCCTCCGGCTGGATCCGGCCGTCGAACATCGCGGCCTTGAGTGCGCGGGTGGCACCCAGGCCCTCGGGGTCCGGGGCGGTGATGTGGTAGGCATCGGCGGTGACGGAGGTGCCGGCGAGTTCGCCGTAGATCCGTGCGCCGCGGGCCAGGGCGTGCTCCTCGGCTTCAAGGACCAGGGCGCCTGCGCCCTCGCCCATGACGAAGCCGTCACGGGCGGTGTCGTAGGGCCGTGACGCGCGCTCGGGCTCGTCGTTGCGCCGGGACAGCGCCTGCATGGAGGCGAACGCGGCCAGGGGCATCGGGTGGATGGCTGCCTCGGCGCCGCCGCACATTACCACGTCCGCCTTGCCGGAGCGGATCAGGTCCAGGCCGAGGTGCATGGCTTCGGTGCCGGAGGCGCAGGCGGACACCGGTGTGTGGGCGCCGGCCCGGGCACCGAGGTCCAGGCTGACGGCTGCTGCAACACCGTTGGGCATCAGCATGGGAACGGTCATGGGAAGGACCCGGCGGGGGCCCTTTTCCTTCAGGGTGTCCCAGGCGTCCAGCAGCGTCCATACGCCGCCGATGCCGGTGGCAAAGGCGACAGCCAGGCGGTCCTTGTCGAATTCGGTGATGCCGGAGTCTGCCCACGCCTCGCGGGCGGCGATGACGCCGAACTGGGTGGAGGGGTCCATCCGCTTGGCTTCGACGCGGCTGAGCACGTCAACGGCCGGCGTGCTGCAGCGTGCAGCAAAATGGACGGGAAGCTCGTACTTGGCAACCCAGTCATCCTCCAGGGTGCGGGCACCGGAGACCCCCTTGAGCGCGTTGCTCCACATGGTGGGAACGTCGCCGCCGATGGGCGTGGTGGCGCCCAGACCGGTAATGACTACTTTGCGTGTCATGGGATCACTCTTTCCTCGGTGGGAATCCGTCTCCGTGTCCGGAGGGTCCCGCGTGTTGATGGCCGGCTCAGGCCGGGTGGAGAAAATGCAGCAGGGCTGCCGGTCCGGTCATCCGGACCGGCAGCCCTGCCAAGCCAGACGGCGAAGCCCTGGACTAGGCCTGGGCTCCGGCGATGAAGCTGACAGCGTCGCCAACGGTCTTGAGGTTCTTGACCTCTTCGTCCGGGATGCGCACGCCGAACTTCTCTTCGGCGTTCACCACGATGGTCATCATCGAGATGGAGTCGATGTCCAGGTCCTCGGTGAAGGACTTGTCCAGCTCCACAGCCTCAGTGGCCAGGCCGGTTTCCTCGTTGACGATTTCAGCCAGGCCGGCCAGGATCTCTTCGTTGCTAGCCATTGATGGCTCCTTTTCTTGTATTGCCGGCAGGGGCTGCCGGAAATGGTTCAGGCCGCGGGTGCGGCCCCTTGGGACGTTCCTAGGGAAGGACAACTACCTGTGCGCCGAAGACCAGCCCGGCGCCGAAGCCGATCTGCAGGGCCAGCCCGCCGCTGAGCTCCGGGTTTTCCTGCAGCAGCCGGTGCGTTGCCAGCGGGATGGATGCAGCGGACGTGTTGCCGGCATCGGCAATGTCCCGTGCCACTGTAACCGTCTCCGGCAGCTTCAGCTTCTTCACCATCTCATCGATGATGCGCATGTTGGCCTGGTGCGGGATGAAGGCCACCAGGTCTTCGGCCTCGACGCCTGCGGCTTCAAGGGCCTGCTGCGCCACCTTGGCCATTTCCCAGACGGCCCAGCGGAAGACGGTCTGGCCGTCCTGGCGCAGCGTGGGGTACAGTTCCTGGGCTTCCTCAAGGAGGGCCAGGTCACCGGTGGAATCTGACTGGCGGGCTGCCATGCCCAGGTCCCGGACATCCAGCATGGAGCGCGTCATACCGATGGCGTCCCACTTGCTGCCGTCCGAGCCCCAGACCGAGGGCGCGATGCCCGGGGTTTCGGAGGGGCCGATGACGACGGCGCCTGCACCGTCGCCGAGCAGGAAGGAGATGGTGCGTTCACGGTTGTCGATGACGTCGGAGAGCTTCTCCGCGCCGACCACCAGGACGTACTTGGCCGTTCCGGACCGCACCAGGGCGTCACCCTGGGCAATGCCGTAGCAGTAGCCGGCGCATGCCGCGGAAATATCGAAGGCCGGTGCCGGCGTGGCTCCCAGGCGGTCAGCCAGGCTGGCTGCGGCGGAAGGAGTGGCGTAGGGGTGGGTCACCGTTGAAACGATGACGGCGCCGAGATCCGAAGCCTGGATGCCTGCCTTCTCCATCGCCTCACGGGCAGCACCCTCGGCCATGTCAATGACGCTCACATCCGCCTTGGCGCGGTGGCGCGTGACGATTCCCGTCCGCTGGCGGATCCACTCGTCAGATGAGTCAATCCACTGGCACACGTTCTCATTGGTCACGATGACGTCCGGCCGGTAGGCGCCCAGGCCGAGGATGCGGGTGTGCTCCTGGAGGGGAGCCTGCTTCAGCGTGGGAACACTCATGCGTTGCCCTCCAGTTCTGCAAAAAGGGCCAGGGCGGCAGAGAGGTCATCGGGGGTCTTGACCGCGACGGTCTTGACTCCGGGCATGCCGCGCTTTGCCAGGCCTGCAAGGGTGCCGGCGGGAGCCAGTTCGATAACTCCCGTCACGCCGCGCTGGACGAGGGTCTCCATGCACAGGTCCCAGCGCACCGGGCGTGAAACCTGCGCGATAAGGCTTTCGACGGCGGCGGGGCCGTCGGTAACTTCACCGCCGTCGTAGTTGGACAGCAGGGGAACGGCCGGCGCCTGCGGCTTCAGCTGCGGCTCAAGGGCCTTCAGGGTGCTGACCGCAGGGGACATGTGGCTGGTGTGGAAGGCGCCCGCAACCTTGAGCGGAATGACCCGTGCCTTGGCGGGCGGGTTGTCCGCGAGGGCTTTCAGCTGCTCGAAAGTTCCGGCCGCCACGGTCTGGCCCGCGCCGTTGACGTTGGCGGGAGTGGCGCCGGACGCCTCGATGGCGGCCAGGACCTCTGCAGGGTCACCGCCCACCACGGCGCTCATGCCGGTGGGGGTGGCGGAGGCTGCGGCCGCCATGCTGTTGGCCCGTTCGCGGACGAACGTCATGGCTTCCTGCTCGGTCAGGACGCCGGCCAGGGCGGAGGCAGTGATTTCACCGACCGAGTGGCCGGCCAGGATGACGGGCAGCGAGTTGAGTTCGACGTCGAAGAGGGAGGCCGCAGCCACGAGGCCGGCGGCAACGATCAGGGGCTGCGCCACGGCAGTGTCCTTGATGGTTTCCTCGTCGGAGGTGGTTCCGTGAGCGATCAGGTCGATACCGGCGATGTCGCTCAGGGAGGCCAGTTGGCCTGCCACCGGGGGCAGTTCCAGCCAGGGGGCCAGAAAACCCGGGGTTTGTGAGCCCTGTCCAGGGCAGACTATTGCAAGCACGTAACCAGCTTTCCAAATTACTTCGTGATCCAGCGGTGTTTGTCCGCACCAAGCTCACGGGGTCAGGTTGTAGGAAGTCTACAACGGTTCAGGACTGGGTCCGTGACGGCTGACGTTCCGTGGCGGCTTTGGGAGGGGCCGAAAGGCGGCCCACCACCAGGGCTGCCTGCAGGACAAAAGCTTCCCGCGGAAGGAGCGGATCCCAGCCCGTGACGTCACAAACGCGCTTGAGCCTGTACCTGACCGTGTTGGCATGGACAAAGAGTTCCCGGGCCGTGGCTTCCAGCGAATGGCCCAGTTCCAGGTAAGTGCCAAGGGTTTCCACCAGGCCGTTGGATGCCGCCAGCAGGGGCCGGTAAATGTTCTTGACCAGGGAGCGGCGTGCAGCGTCGTCACCGGAGATGACGCGCTCGGGTAGCAGATCGTCTGCGGCCACGGGCCGCGGGGCGGAAGGCCATGCCTTCGCGGCGGTCAGGCCGGCAAAAGCGGACTGCGCTGAGCCGCTGGCCTCAAGCAGCGATCCCGCCTCGGGACCGTACACAACCGGGCCGGGGGCGAACATGTCGCTGAGTTTGACGTAGGCGGTCTCCCGGTCCTGGACGCCCCCCAGGATCAGGATAAGCCGGTCGCCCTGGATGCCTACCAGCGCATCCTCGGCATACCGTCCGGCCATGCGCCGCAGCTCGCTGACGTAGCTGGCGCTCGGCTCAGAGGGGGAATTGCCCACCATGACCGTGAAGCGTTCCTGCGCTTTCCAGCCCAGCGCAGCGATCCTCGACCGCAGCGCGTCGGTGTTCTCGCCCCGCAGGATGGCATCCACGATCAGGGCTTCAAGCCGGGTGTCCCACGAGCCGCGGGACTCGGCGGCGCGGGCGTAGACGTCCGCGGCGGCAAACGCCACCTCCCGCGAATAGCGCAGCACGGCTTCGCGAAGGGACGGCTGGTCAGCTTCCGGCGCGATGACGGGAACCTGGTCCTCCACCACCTCCACCACGATCCTGATCAGCTGCAGCGCTTTCTGCAGGCTGATGGAGCGCGTCAGCTCCGTGGGAGCGGTGCCGAAAACGTCCGTGAGAATCCACGACGGCGAGCTCGGCCGCTCGTACCAGGTGACGAATGCCGCTATGCCGTTTTGGGCCACCATCCCCAGCGCCGACCGTTCGTCCGAGCTCAGCCGGCTGTACCAGGGCAGCGACTTTTCCAGCTCGCGCATGGTGGTGGTGGACAGCTGCCCCACATTGGCACGCAGCTTCTTGAGGGTTTCCGACTTCTCCGGAGTGACCGCCGGCTGGGCCGGTTTGCGCTTCGCGGACGGGGTGGCAGGTGCTGGCATGCTTTGAGCATACGGGCAGCCGGGGGCAACCTCCATTTGTGAGAAGGCTACAATTCGGTTTGTCATGCATCACACGTTCGGCGGCCCCCCGCGCAACGGACGACGGCGGCCCCCGCCTTTCGGTGGGAGCCGCCGTCGCTGCTGCTGGCGGGGGGAGAGGTTACGCCTCGCCTCCGGTGTTGCCGGTGGTTCCGGCATTCACGTTGTGCAGGCGGTACTTCTCGATGGCCTTGACCGGAGCCTGGGCATCCACTTCGCCGCGGCGCGCCAGCATCTCAAGGGCGCGCACCACGATGGAGTGGGTGTCGTTCTTGAAGAAGCGGCGGGCTGCGGCGCGGGTGTCCGAGAAGCCGAAGCCGTCGGCGCCCAGGGTGGCGTACTCATTCGGAATGAACTGCCGGATCTGGTCCGGGACGGCCTTCATGTAGTCCGAGACTGCGACGACAGGGCCGGTTGCACCCTCAAGCTGCCGGGTGACGAACGGGACCCGGGCGGGCTGTTCGGGGTTGAGGAAGGCTTCCTCTTCGGCGGCGAGGCCGTCGCGGCGGAGTTCGTTCCAGGAGGTGACGGACCAGACGTCGGCGGAGACGGACCAGTCCTCGGCGAGGATCCGCTGGGCTTCGAGGGCCCAGGGGACGGAGACGCCGGAGGCCAGGAGCTGGGTCCGGGGGCCGTCGATCTTGGCGGGGGCGAGCAGGTAGATGCCCTTGATGACGCCCTCGACGTCCAGTTCCTCGGGTTCGGCGGGCTGGACGATGGGCTCGTTGTACACGGTGAGGTAGTACATGAGGTTCTTGTCCGTGCTGTCCGGGCCGTACATCCGTTCGAGGCCGTCCCGGATGATGTGGCCCATTTCGTAGCCGTAGGCGGGGTCGTAGGTGACTACTGCGGGGTTGGTGGAGGCGAGCAGGGGGGAGTGGCCGTCGGCGTGCT